>NZ_JBICJR010000014.1:0-78712 GCF_043103245.1 Pseudomonas sp. YQ_6 | reverse complement strand
GGGCACGATGGCGTAGCGCACTGGCAGGATGGGCACGCGTGCGCTGCAGGCCGGGCCGGAGGTGGCGCTGCTGACGGAGGCGTTAGTCATGGGCAGGCTCCTTGCTTTCGACCAGTGCCTGGAGCTCGCGAAGGCGGGCCTGGGGCGACTCTTCGAGGTTGGTGTAGATTTTTCCCGCCTTGTCATTGCTCATCAGCCACATGTGCCCGGCTAGCAGCCGAATGAATTGGCCCGCAACTTCCTCGCTCCGGAAATTGAGTGCTCTCAGTTGCGGCAGGAGTGTTACTATCCATAGGCGTATGTCCGCCAAGGTATGGTTGGCATGGGGCGGCATGGCCAAGACCTCATGCGCCAATGAGAGGACAAAGTGCTCGTGCATGCCTGCTTGCAGCCGATCAAGTTCAAGCTGCTGGAGGGTCAAAGGCAGTTCTGATCTTGAGCGGGCAGCAATCGGCTTGTTTTCGTGTGTTTTCCACTCATGAGCCGGCCCCCAGTTGACTCGCCATGCCAACCGAGACACCGGGCCAAGCCAGGCCTTGCGATGGTCGTCGTCCAGCGCATCCAGCCAGGCTGCAAGATGGTCCGGTGTGACATGGTGAGTGGCAACGCTCTGGTCAGGGAGCACGACCTGCACCAGGCTGGTGAAGTGGTCTGCCAGCGCTGTCAGGCCAACCTCGGCATCCAGCGCGATGGCTCCACCGATAGGCATCCAGGTCGTGATTGCATGGGCAAGCAGCTCGTGAGCGTCTGCAACGTCCACCAGCAAAGGCCCAAACTCATGACGGTCATCCAGGGCGCTGCTCTTCCATAACCATGCCTTTTGAGTATTCCGGCTGACAGCGTTGATAAGGTCGATTACCGATGGGGCATAAGCAGGAACCAGTTCACCCTCCTGCGGGATGGGCCGATAGGCCCAGTACTCGATTGCTCTGGTCATGAGCAGCAGAAAGCGGCAGTTATGAGCGAAGTCTTCGCTGCGCGGAGCAGCTGATGACGGTGTAGTCATTGGCCTGACCCTCGGATACAGCGGCAATCGGGCAGGGGGCAGGAACCATCAGGGCGGCGCCCACACAAGCGCTCCAGAGGCTTGCCGGTGTTCGGTGCACTGCTGATGGAAAAGGGGCTTGTCGTCCCATTTGCCGACTTGAGCATCTGGCCGGTGATGCGAATCGTCGGGCTGTCCAGGGTGATGCCTGTTTCGTCGATTCGAATGGAGCCACCAGGGCCTTGGATGACCACGGCTTCCGATGCTCGAAGTTCATAACGGCGAGTACGTCTACGGATATCCCCACGGGCTTCCAGCTCGGCATGCCCTTCGACCCGTTGCTCGAAGTTGCCACCGATACGGGTGTGGTGATTGGCGGCGATCTGGTCGTGACGGTGATTGCCGATGTTTTCGACACGGTCCTTGGCGATCCTGATCGTGTGGTTTCTGCCGATGTCGAGCGCGGCGTCCTGCCCGATGGTGATGTGCTCGTCATTGCCAACCGTTTCCGTACGGTCGTGGCCGATCAGGATCGATTCGTCGTTATCGACCTGCTCTTTGCGGTCATTGCCGACCTGCGTAGTCTCATCGTGCTTGACCACATTGTTCTGGTCCCTCTGGGCATGAATGAACACTTCCTCCTGGCCCAGTTCGTCCTCGAAGCGCAGCTCGTTGAAGCCATCGCCCTTGTGGGTCTGGCTCTTGATGGTCATGCGGGTCTTGTGACGGGGAAGGTCGTACGGTGGCAGCTGGTTGCCGCAGTAAGTACGGCCGGTGATCATCGGCTGATCGGGGTCGCCGTTGACGTAGTGGATGATCACGTCCTGGCCAATCCGTGGGATGGCCATCGAGCCCCAGCTGCCGCCGGCCCAGCCTTGGGATACGCGCACCCAGCAGGAGCTGAACGCATTGTCCTGGCTTTCTCTGTCCCAGGGGAAGCTGACCTTGACCCGGCCCCATTCGTCGCAGTAGATCTCTTCACCGGGCGGCCCCACCACGGTTGCCATGTGCGGGCCGTCAACGCGGGGTTTGGGCAACGGAGCTGGGCGCCACTCGGTTCTGCCTGGCACCAGTACCGCCTTTTGCTCGTAACGTGTGCCCTGGTCGGCCCCGGCAGCTTCTTCCTGCAGGCTGGTGAACTGGCTGCCTTCGTGGCGAACCGTGCTGACCCGCCAATGCACATTCAGGTCTTCGCGCGGGTGGCCGGTCAGGGTGAAGCTCAGGCCTGGTTGCAGGCGCACATCGTCGCCTTGCACCTCGGCAATGCGCACGTCATGGCGCAAGCCGGTGATGCGGTTTTCAGTGAACGGCTTGCCAACGGCATCGCGTTTGTAACGGCCGGGGTAGTCGAAGCACTCATAATCCGTGGACTGGTGCTCAAGATAGGGGCCCGAGGCCCTGTGTTCCTGACGATAGGCCGGGTGGGTGAAGGTGTAGTCGCGTTGAACCTGCCGTGCAGTACGCACTTGCTCGCTGTAGCGCAAGCGCCTTAGGCAAGGTTGAGGCTGGTCGCCGCCGTGGTTGGAATGGTACAGCACGGTGTCCGGGGCTGACGGTTCACGCTCACGGTAGAAGCCTTCGGCGTCGTCCTCGTTTTTGATGACACCGTGACTTATCAGACCGAGTGACTGCAGTCTGTCGGTGATGATTAGCTTGTGCAGCTTTTCACTGTGCGCGAAGCGGTAGACGAAGCCTTCTTCGGCCGCCAGGCGGGCGATGAACGCCAAGTCCGTCTCACCAGCCTGAACGCAGAATTCGCGCACCTGATGGTCCATGCTGACGCGTAGTTCGTACTGGTCGATGCCCTGGCGCTTGAGCATCAGCTCGAGAATTTGCGGGGCGGTCTTGTGCTGGAAGATGCGCCAGTTCGAGCGCAGCCTGGCGCGGGCCAGTTGCGGTTCGACCAAGGCGTGATAGTAAGTACGGTAGAAGCCACTCTCGCCTTGGCTGAAGCTGCTGACCAGGCCATGTACGTAGCGTACGGGGCGGCCATCGTCCCAGATGGTGAACAGCACGGGTTTGTCGAGCAGGTGGCCGAAGTCGACATCGTGTTCGAAGCTGATGAGGTCCAGGGTCAACGTGAACGGTTGACTGAGCGCCTCCTTGAGCTTGAACGACACCACTTCGAACTCAGTGTTGCCCACGAGTGGTTCAAAGCTGTAGCGTAATTCAGATTGGCTAGGCATAAATATCCTTTCGGCCTTCTGAGTATTCGAAAAGCCCAGGCAGCGCGCCTGCCTGGGACGTTTCAGTTAGATCAGGCGATCGGATTGCGCCAGTCGTCAGAGCCTTCGGTATTGGCTACATCGTGAGCCCACGTGATCTTTCGATAAGCCAGGGACACTTCAATCAGTTGGGTGTAGTTTTCATTGTCTTTGTCGAGTGCGTGGGGAAGCACGGTATTGATGCTGACGATGGTGGCGTCTTCTAGCGTGGTGGTGAAAAAATGCTCTTGTTTGCCTTCCGACGAGGTGCGATACCAGCTGACCTCGACCGTTGGCAGCATTTCGCCGGTGGCAAGTGCCTGATACATCAGGGGGGTAGCTTTGTTCAGTGAACTGGTGAATATGAAAGGCTTATGCACGCGCTGGCCACTCGGTTGACCGCTCTGGGGGTCAGTGGGCGTAGTCACCTCATGCTTGATTTCCTGAACCAGAATTTGATCTTCATGGCCTTGTTGGAACACGTTGCCGACGGAGTCAGCGGTGAAGGCGCCAGCGGTGATGTTGCCTTGGGTCTGGCCTACGATCTTGATGTAAGCGGGTGTTGGCATGGCAGTTACTCCTGCGTCCATGTGGGTAAAGCACGCGCACCACGGGTGGCGTGGCCATCGGAAACGATGGGCTTGTCAGCGAGGCAAAAACCTCGCGAATTCGTTGAATTCAGTGGTGCTGTGTCACGGTTGGCTATTGCTGCAAAATGCCGTTCAGCGACTCCAGCACCTCGGTTGTGATCAGGTGCAGGCGGTAGCTGTAGATCCCGTAGGCCACCGCCATGGCGATGGCGGAAATCACCAAGGGGCTCCACCAGGGCCATTGCCGGCTCATGCGGAAGTTGCGTGGGGCCACATTGGTGTAGGGGTCGCAGACTTCTTCGGGGGTAGGGCCGCGCAGTTCGCGGATGATCCCGTGCAGTTGGTGAATCAGTGCGTTGAGTGTTTCTTCGCCTTTCGGTGCGAGCGCGTACTTGCCCTTCAGCCCAAGGCACAGGGCGTAGTACATGAACTCAAGTACGTCCTGGTAACGCTTGGGCTCCTGCATCAGGCGGGTAATCAACGTGAAGATTTTTTCCCCACCCCAGGTCTCGTCGTGGAAGATGCTGAGCAGCGGCTCCTGGCTCCAGCAGCTGCTCTTGCCCCAGGGGCGCTCCATAACGGCCTCGTCTATGAACAGGCACAGACCGTAGGAGTACGCCAGCAACTGAGCCGGCTCGTAACCGTGCTGGCGCAGTTCTTCCTGAATGTTGTCGATCTGGCTGCGTACTTGCTGGTGCACGTCCTGGATGTTCGGCAGCTCGTCCAGCGTACGCAGGCGTATAACCAAGCCGAACAACGGTGATGCGGCATCCAGCATCAGGTTGGCGAAGCCGCCCCGCAGCTGAAATTCCGGGTCAGCGGGGTAGCCTTCGGAAACGGGCTCTGGCTCGGGTTTGTCCGTGGATGCTTGCCCATTGGTTGCCGCAGCCCGGGGGGCGGGTACTGGCTGTTCAAGGGTTGAATCAAGCGCGTTGACTGCAGCGTTGTTTTCATCGGTGGGCGTGTTGTTGTCTTTTCCCATGTCACTCACTCCTGATCGCCCAGAACTGCAGTTCAAGCCCTGGGAAGTCGCCCGCAATGTGGATGCCGAAGCCATTCGCCTTGCTCATGCACGCCCAGGCCGGGTCACGTCGGTCCAGCTCGAAGTAGCTGAAGCCCGCATGAAAGGGCAGATCGCGGGGCGCTACCGGTAAAGGCAACAAAGGGATGCCTGGCAATTGCAGCGGCACCAGGTCATTTAGTGACTCAAGTGAGGTGATCTTTGCTTTCTGGATGAACATCTGGCGCAACGCCTGTGGTGGCATGCTGGCGCGCACGGCGAGGATGAAGTCGGCTTCATCGATCAGCCGGCGGTCTTCCAGCGTGGTCGTCATCACGCCGAATTGTTCGCTCTCCAGCGGCAGTGAAACAGCGCGCGGCCGCAAGACGGTGCTCAGAGACCGGCGCAAGGTGTCTTCCAGCGGTTTGAAGGAGGTGCGCAGTGCGGTGTGGTGATAGGCGGGATACTCCTGCGGCAGCCTGTTCTGGTCGGTGAAGGTGACGAATTCGCCGCAGGCCTGGCTCATGCACAGGTACAGCTGCTCGGGGTGCGTTTGCGCTTGCCTGGCCAGATGCTGGAAGCATGGCCACCAACGGTTCATGGCCTGCAACAGGTTGAAGTCGCGAATGTCGGCGATCCCGGACTGGCCCGATGCACCAATCCGCGTGGCAAGGCCGCGCGCCCGCTCGCGCAAGGTATTGGTGATTTCTTCAAGAAACCGCTGCAGCGCTGGCACCGCCCGCACCGAAACGCTGGTGGGGTAGAACGCTTCGTCCAGTTGCAGGCTGCCGTCGGGGCGCCGTTCCAGAATACGTGCCAGGGCCAGGCGGGTGTATGCGCTGCTGTCTTCGGTCTTGCGTTTGAGCTGCAGGTTGGGCACCGCAAGGTCTACCTGCACCAGGTCACCGTCAGCGGTGTGGGTATCCTTGATTTCCTGTGCCTGGGCGGTATAGCGGAAATTGGCTGCATTGTCGGGCCAGCTCACTTCGCGGCCGCCATCGGTACGCAGCGGCAGGCACAGATACACCTCACTGTCTTTGCACGCGTCGTCGCCGATTTCCAGCGGCGGCGGTGGCGGCAGGTCGGCGGGAATGTCGAACACCGTGCCGTCCGGCATCACACCTCGCGCCCGGGTGATGGCGACTTTGCCCAGGCTCAGGTATTCGTCGTTCAACTGAAGTTCGCTGAAGCCGTAGAAGGCTGCATTGAGGCTGGCGAGGCGCTGGTGCAGTGCTGCTTCGCTGGCTCTGGCCGCTTGTTGGAAATGCTGTGGTTTGACGAACAGGCCTTCGGGCCAGAGAACGGGATTGCGTGAACTCATGGGCGCTCCGTGTCAGCGTGAGTAAGCAGGAAGGGCAAAGGGTGATGAGGCGCCATCAGTCTTCTTCCTTGAGCACGATTTGCGTGTCGTTGACCAACACCGACAGCATGATCTGGCGGCCACGCGGCGGAATGCGCAGTACTTGCCGCCAACTGGCGTCTTCATGGCCTCGGTAGTCGGCAATCACCGCAACGAAGCGGGTTTCGGCGTGGATGGGTTCGAACGGGATGTACTTGAACTGACCAGGGCGCAGCAGGTAGTCGTCACTACGGATATAGGTACTGCGTAGCGCCTTGGCCGGGTCCTGCTCCAGTAGCTGGTACACGGTGTTGCGCAGCAGTGAGTCGTCACGCAGTTGCAGGATCGTGATGGCAATGGGCGTAGCGACCAGCGCTGAGGCAACGCTTGTGGTGCGCGGCAAGGTCAACGCCACCTGAGGGTCGTCGTAGCTGCCGGGGCCGCTTTCCTCCAGGGGCGAGCGCGCCGGGTCGCTATCGTCTTCTTCGTCCAGCTCGACGGTGGACATGGCCGGGAATTGCGCTTGCAGGTATTCGAACAGAACCCCGATTTTTTCGGTCAACGCATAGGGGTCGCCAGCACTCAGGGTCACAGCGTAGGGGCTGGGCTCCAGGGCGCTATCCTGTTCGGCTGCGACCTCAAGGCTGTTCGGATTGCCGTTGAGGGTAGGGCTGGCATTGATGCTGAATGCGATCTCGGTCGGGTGATCCTTGGGCGGCCCGATGGGCAACGAGTGGTCCATGGCCACCTGGCTCATTCTGCTCAAAGAGGTGCAGCCGGTGGGCACGACCAGCGCAAGCAGCAGGGTGGCGAGCAGAAGTGGATGAGGCTTCATGGGTATGCTCCGGCAATCAGGCGCTGCAGCGGGCTTTCTCGGAGTGCCCCTTCACCGTCTGCTGCGTCCAGCGCTGCCAGAGGGTCATTCCCCATGGCTGCTTTGAAGACCGAGCAGATCTCGACGGCTGGTTGTGGGGTAGAAGGCTGTGCCGGGCAAGCGGGTGCAGGCCCTTCGGCTAGCAGGCGGTCGAGCATCCTCGGCTCCGGGTTGAACAGGTCCTCCAGCGAGCGTGTGCAGGCCTGACCCTGGGAGTACTGAACCTGTAGGCGATAGGCACCAATGAGAAGCTGGTCACCCTCAACCAGGCGCCTGGGTGGAAGCGGCCCCAGGCTGTTGGCACTGCCATTGACGTAGGTGCGGTGGCAGTGGTCGATCACACAGAAGCTGCCTTCGATCCAGCGGATTTCGCAGTGGATGGGCGCAACGGCCTGATCGCGGTCATTGATCCGCCAGTTTGCTCGC
The DNA here is from genome assembly GCF_043103245.1 of Pseudomonas sp. YQ_6. NCBI lineage: Bacteria > Pseudomonadati > Pseudomonadota > Gammaproteobacteria > Pseudomonadales > Pseudomonadaceae > Pseudomonas > Pseudomonas sp. YQ_6. The sequence continues at coordinate 71,294 of NZ_JBICJR010000014.1, read as the reverse complement.
CCGCTGCCGATGGTGCCGCCCTTGCAATCGAACAGGTGGCGAGCAGTAACGCCGTGCTGCAGTTGGTCGAGGTTGGTGATGCTCAAGGTGACTGTGCTCATGTGCGCCCCCGGATACGTACAACCGGGCTGATCTGGCCATGCCGGTCGTCGACGAAGCTGGTCCAGCCCAGGTATGCGGCCTGGCTGCGGTGCAAGCAGAAGGGTGACAACGTGCTCTGCTTGAGGCGCAGTTCCAGGTCATAGGCCAGCCCGTCACGCAGCAGAAAGTCGATCAGTGCACGCAAACGGCCGAAGTTGATGCCGCTGGGCAGCAAGTCCCGCAGCTGCGTCTGGTCGAGTTCGCTGATCACGATGGTGAACTTGCTGCTGCGAGTGCGCGTGCGGCTGCCAATCATGAACGTGCTGCCCAGCTGGCCGTTGGTCCGCCCCAGCCTTGCAAGCTGCCTGGACGGCGTGCCGACTGATCGCGTCTCGAACTCGCGGATGTGCACCTGCTTGAGGTCGAAGCAGTGCGCAATGATGCCGGCCACAGTGCCCGGCGCACGGCTGCGGCTGGCGATCACGCCGGCAAAACTGAGCAGGCGACTCCAGGGCAGCGCCGTGTCGCCTCGCAACTGCTTGTCGTTAAGCCCAAGCAGGGCAAACACGTACTGCGAGAACCCGTCACTGGCACCTGGCTGGAAGCGGATGTAATAGCGGTACTTGCGCCAGATACGGTGCAACAGGCTGAGCAGGTAGTGGTTGAAGAAGTCGAAGAAGGCCGGCCGTACACCGATGCCATGCGCATGTTCATACGCCACCTGTTCCAGGTAATAGGTGGGCAATGGCGAATCGGTGCCGTGCAACCCCAGGAACGTGGCAACGATGCGGTAGCGCTCGTCCTCAGCGGGCATTCGCTGGGCTTTGTACACGTCCGATACAGGAAAGGTCAGCCGTGGGTCGCAGGCCAGGCGCACGCGCAACCGGGTGGCCTTGTCCGGCCAACGCGGCTCCAGGTCATCGCCATGCAGCCCGTGCAACCGCTCCAGCAACTGGAAGAAGTTATACTGGTGCGCTTTGCAGAGCAGCTTGTCGGCTAGATCAGCGGTTGCTTGCCGGTCTGTATTGGCCATGTGTAGTGCTCATTATTGGTGGTGTTGATCACTTCCAGCTGGTGGAAGGAATTGATGCTGGCGTACAGGGCGAAGAAGTGCGCGAGCACACAGCTGAACAGGTACAAATCGCCTTCGCAGAGAAAGGCGGTCTGGTCCAGTTTCAGCCGGGTGTGCAGGCCGCGAATGGGTTGCCCCTTGAAAAGCCAATCCATGGGCTGCGTATGAATGTCGCGCATACCCTCCAGGCGTTTACGGGTGGTGCGAGCCTGCTGGATGTCGTGCAGGGCCATGAAGTCGTAGGCGCGGATCACCGCTTTCAGCGGCTCTACCGAGAGCATGGACAGGTAGTTGAGCGACATGTTGGAGATCAATGCCCACTGCAACTGGCCGTCCAGCACCGGGCGACAGGGGCGGGTGGGGATACAGAGATTGGTGTAGGTGGCCAGCGGCGGCGTAAGTTCGCTCAGGACGTTGATGTCATCCACGCCTAGCGCCAGCGGTAGGTCCCGATTGGTGCAGGTGAGGTCGATGGACGCGGTTTCCAGCTCGCCTATGTAGCTGTTGGCGTCGGCGCGGACAAAGGCGATTCGATGCATGACGCCATTGCCGTGCAGGCATTCTTCCAGCTGGCAGCGGTAATACAGCGCCGTGCGCCCCTGGACGTGCTCGATTTCATGGGCGAATGACTCGAAGGGACGGAAGGTCCGAAGGTGCTCACCCGTGTTCCCGTCAGTCGTCGTTCGGGTGCTGATCACCTGGTCGACACTGAAGATTTCGTAGCTGTGCGGCGCTGTGCCCTTGGGCTTCAGTGGAACCATGGCGTCCTTGCCGGACAGGTCGATGGGCTCGGCGCTGTGCTGGAACAGGTTGACCGCAGGTGCGCAGAACAGGTTGAAATCTGCTTTGCCGACACGCAGCGAGTCGGGTAGCTGGCGCGTGAAGTGAAATTCAAGGTGTACCTGCTGGCTGTCATGAGCTGGCCAGATTTTTTCCAGGCCGGTAACGCTGAAAAAGTGGAAGCGTTGAGGGAACGCGAAGTATTCCTGCAGGATGCGATAGCCATCAAAGACGTTCTGTGGGTAAGGCAGCAAGGCGTCGTTGGAGCTGAACCCTGGGAATGCGATGCTGTTTGCCGGCAGCCGACGAACCTCGCCATTGATGGTCACGCTGACATGGTTGAGATATTGAGAAACCCACAGGTATAGCGTGCGAGCGGTTCGGGTATCGCCGCTGAGGTAAAAGTCGAGGCTGGTACAGCCCAGGCTGTTCAACGGCCGCTCAACCAGTGATTGAAGGCCGATGCAGATCACAGAACTGTCGGATGTCTGGGTGGCTGCCACCGTGTCGATCTCGAACGGATGAATGTTGACCGCTGTACAGGTGCGGAACTCGCAGGCCACGCCGTCTACCGGTTTCGAGAACAGCCGCGACCCCTTTGGGATGCGTTGTGACTGGCTGAGGGATTGCCTCACCGGGCTGAACTTGATGATCGTCGCGCTGGGCAGTGGGCGCAGGTAGTTCGGCCAGAGCAACTGCAGCATGGGATGGGTCAGCTCTGGCAAGTCGTCTTCCAGCTTCAGCCGTAGCTTGGCGGTCAGGAACGCGAAGGCTTCCATCAGGCGTTCGACATCGGGGTCGCTGGCACCTTTGCCAAGTAACCGCGCGAGTTGTGGGTTGTCCTTGGCAAAGTCGTTCCCCAGTTCGTGCAGGTAACGCAGTTCTTCACTGAAACGGTCTCTCAGAGACATCGGTCACCTCACGCGCGTGTAGCGGTTGTGGCCATCGACCAGCAGCTCGAGTTGCAGCTGCTCTGCGTGGTTGTTGACCTGTACCAGGCAATCCAGCCTGAAATGCAGCTCCAGCGGGGCATGGGTATCGGGCACTGCGTTGAGCGTGCGTACCTGTATGCGCGGCTCGAAGCGCTGGAGGGTGCGGCGGATATCCGCGCTCACCTGCACAAGCAAGTCGCCGTTGCTCACGTCATGCCCATTGAAGTCGCGCAGGCCCAGCTCAGGGCTGCTCTGGGAGCACCCCTGACGGGCATTCAGCAGCGTTTCGAGGTGGCGCTTGATGGCGGCGAACTTGTGGGAAGCGCTCTCGCGTCGGGAGGCCTCCCGGCGGGTGCACTGGTCCACCATCAGGCGATCAAAAAGACCACTCATTGCGTATCGAGCCGCCCGACCAGGGAAATCTCGAAGTTCGCGCCCATGTACTTGAAGTGCGGACGTACGGCGAGCGAAACCTGGTACCAGCCCGGGTCACCCGCAACATCCGAGACCTCAATACGGGCGGCACGCAGCGGCCGGCGGCTGCGAACGTCCGCAGACGGATTCTCCTGGTCGGCGACGTACTGCTTGATCCATTTGTTCAGCTCGGACTCAAGGTCACGGCGCTCTTTCCAACTGCCGATCTGCTCGCGCTGCAGCACCTTGATGTAGTGGGCCAGCCGGTTGACGATGAACAGATAGGGCAACTGGGTACCCAGCTTGTAGTTGGTCTGGGCCTGCAGCCCCTCAGGGGTTTTCGGGAAGTGCTTGGGCTTTTGTACCGAGTTGGCGGAGAAAAACGCGGCGTTGTCGCTGTCTTTGCGCATGGTCAGGGCGATGAAGCCCTCTTCAGCCAGTTCGAATTCCTTGCGGTCGGATATCAGCACCTCGGTAGGAATCTTGGCCTGCAACTGGCCCAGGGATTCGTACAGATGGACCGGCAAGTCTTCGACAGCACCGCCCGATTGGGGGCCGATGATGTTCGGGCACCAGCGGTAGCGGGCGAAGCTGTCGTTGATGCAACTGGCTAACAGAAAAGCAGAATTGCCCCATAGGTAGTTGTCGTGCTGCCCGGCGATGTCTTCGTTGTAGTTGAAGCTCTCGATCGGTTGTTCCTGCGGGTGGTAAGCGGAGCGAAGCATGAAGCGCGGCCCGGTCAGGGCGACGTGGCGGGCGTCTTCGCTTTCACGAAAAGCGCGCCACTTGGCATGCCGAGGGCCGGCGAAGAGGTCTTTTATTTCCTTGAGGTTAGGCAGCTCCTCGAAGCTGTTCAAATTGAAGAATTCGGGGGCCGGTGCAGCAAGAAAAGGGGCATGGGACATGGCGCCAACGGAGGCCATGTAACTTAGCAACTTGATGTCAGGGGAAGAGGGGCCGAAGTTGTAGTTGCCTACCATGGCCGCAACCGGCTCTCCCCCGAATTGGCCATAACCCGCGGTGTAAACATGCTTGTAGATACCGCTGCAGGTAATGTCAGCAGCATTTTCGAAGTCGTCGAGCAGGTCCTCTTTAGTGACATGCAAGACTTCAAGCTTGATGTTCTCCCTGAAGTCCGTGCGGTCGACCAGAAGTTTCAGGCTGCGCCATGATGATTCAAGCTGCTGGAACTCAGGCTGATGCAGAATGGCATCCATCTGTTTGCCGAGCATTCGGTCGATCTCGGCAATCATCTGGTCGGCCCGGTGCTTGTTGATCAGTTGATCCGGGTCATTGCTCTTGAGGATTTCGGTGATGAAGGCAGATACGCCCTGCCTGGCAATCTGGTAGCCCTCCTGAGCAGGCACCAGCTTGGTTTCTGCCATGATCTGGTCGAGCAAGGTGGCATTGCTCAATGTGTCGGCCGTTGCGTCTGTGGTGATGGCGGTGCTGCTTGGCTTGGGCATGTGGACGCTCCGTTGTCTCAATCTTGTTCTGGCGCCTCTAGCACCAGGTCCAGTTCTTGGGCGAGCTGCTTACGCGCCTGCTCGTTGTTAAGCAGGTGCTGCAATTGCTTGCGGAAGGCCGGGACGTTACCCAGCGGGCCTTTCAGGGCGACCAGTGCTTCGCGCAGCGCCAGCAGCTTGTTCAGCTCGGGCACCTGGCGCGCGATCCGGTCCGGCCCGAAATCGTTGATGGACCTGAACTGCAGGTGGACGGCCAGTTCGGTATCCGGGGCGGTGCCGAGCCTGGACGGTACCTTTACGTCCAGGCTCACGTTGGCGTCGTTCAACACGCTGTTGAATGTATGTTTATCGATGCGCATGACCTGACGGTCCTCAAGCGCCCGGTTGTCATCCAGGCCGAAGTCGCCCAGCACCAGCATCTTGTGCGGCAGCTCCACCTCAGCCTGCTCATCGCTGGTAGCGGGGACATACTTGATATTGACGCGTTCTTTCGGCGCAACGGATCCCGTATTTTTAGACATCGGTACGCAACTCCCTGTTGGGCTGTAGGATGTTCATGTGCTAGTTGTGTTTATTATTGTCTCGGTCTTGTAGGAAGATTCCCACATATGTTCAATGGGTTGGGTTATTTGTCCAATTTCTATAAAAACCATGCACGCAAGAGTGATCTTTGGTCGAGCATTAAGATGTAAGGAAATATTTGTTTGTGTGCATTAGGTGCTGTGTAATAGGCTTCTGCTGGAATTGTTTTAGTTGGTCGAGCGGGTGCATGGGTATCGCTATCTATTTGTAGGAAAGTTCTTTGCTCTATATAGGCCGTTAGTACTTTTCGGAGAGTAAATTCAGGATGATTAACCGCTGTGCATATGGCGCCGGTCTCTCGTTGCTGTTTTGTCTGCAGCCGGTGCTGGCAGGCTCCACGCGGGACTGTCCCCGGATCGTGTCCAACGTCGAGCGACTGGCCTGTTTCGATCAGGCTGCTGGCACCCCGGCGTACACGCCAAAACGGCAGTGGTCTGCACCGGAGCAGCAGGCCCCCACTGTGTTACGTGTAATGGCAAATGAAGCTGAACGGGCGCCGGATGACCTGACGTTTCGCATCGGGAGCCAGCCCCAGGACGGGGCAGGCGCACCAGCGCTTGTGATTTCGGCGCCCGCCATCGCATCGGGTGATGAACGTGCCTACATGGCAATCAGTTGCATTCAGGCCATCTCCCGGCTACAGCTGATTTCCAGGCGCCCGATCGAAGCAAGCTGGGTCAAGGTACGCCTGAGCGGGGAGGGCTGGTCGACCCGTGAGAGGCCCTGGCAGGTGATGGAGAACGGCCAAGTGCTCGATGCCGGGCGGGGCCTACCCGCCATTGAGCAGATCAGGAAGCTGATCGGTGCCCAGCGTATCGAGGTTGTGAGTGATCACGGCGAGGTCGACGGGCTGACCTTCGATGCGCAAGGCCTGGACCCCTTGATCAGCCGGGCGCGAAGCACATGTCGGTGGTAGCGCAGGTATCCGGGGAAGAGGTCACTCGGTTGCTCGCGCCGATTGATCCGGCAGTTCCGGCTGGCCTGTTCGATGTCGAGGACGAAACCTACCAGGCCATTGATCAGGAGATGGTCAAGCTGGGTGGGCTGCAGGAAGCCTCGATCGACTGGGTCTACATCGAAGACGCGTCCCGTCAGTACCTGGGCCTGCAGTGCAAGCACTTGCGAATCGTTGCGCACCTGAGTGCCGCATGGTTGCGTAGCGGCTGCTGGGAGCGGTGGGGGTGCACTTTGGCGTTGCTGGCCGGCATGCTCGAGTGCTATTGGGAGGCCGCTCATCCCAAGCCGGGACCGAAAGGCTTCCTGGGCAAGCGCAAGCTGGTTGCCCTGGTGATCGATCGCTTGGCCGAGGCGCTCCCGCGTCTTGATCGTTTTACCTACACCCCGACCCACGCAGCGGCAGCGCAGGCTGCCTTGAAACGCTTGCAACAACAGGAAACGGTGCAGCTGGACACGGCAGCACTGGGCGAACTTGAGCGCCTGCTAGGCAAATACTCGGAACTTGCCAGCGGTGGCGGCGAGGCTGCTGTGCCCAAAGCGCCGGCTGCAACCGAGAAGCCTGCACCGTTGGCCGATGTCATCGCCACACCCGTGTCACGCATGTCGATGGGCAATGAGCGTGAGACACGCCGGGCCGTGCTGTCCATGGCCGAGCTCATCAACCAGCAGGATCCTTACGACGCTACCGGCTACCAGTTACGGCGTTTCGGTCTGTGGGCGCACATTCAGGTTGCTCCCCAAGTCAGGCAGGGCAACCGTACGGAATTGATGGCGGTGCCGCTGGATATCACGCGGGTCTATGAAGAGGCCATAGCCAGTCAGGTGGTTGACCCCGCCTTGCTGCAGCGCATTGAAAAGAGCCTGACGGCTTGCCCCTTCTGGATTCGTGGCAGCTTTCTGGCTGCGACCGTCGCCACACAGCTGGCGATGTGCGAGGTGGCCGAGGCCATCCGTTGTGCCACCGCCCGGTTTGTACAGCGTATGCCGTCGCTGCAGCAGTTGTGCTTCAGCGACGGGCTGGTATTTGTCGACGACCAGTGCCTGGCCTGGCTCAAGGGCACGCAAGGGCCGTCAGGCCAAGGTGCAACCCCCCAGGAGTTCAGCGGTCTGCGCGAGGAGCTGGTCAGCCAGCTGGAAACCGGTGGCGTAGAACCGCTGCTCCTTCGGCTGCAAGGGCTGCAAGCGGGCTTTCGTGCTCCCCGTGAGCGTTGCCACACCACGGTGATTGCAGCCGATCTGCTGGCCGCGCGGGGCGTGTCCTGGCTGGCCCAGGACCTGTGCGCCAGCGTTGCCCGAACCATGCAGCAAACCACCGCCAGTGCGTGGGAGCCCGAGGTATTTCAGCGGCTTCAGCAGTACGCCGCATCCCCAGCGCTGGCAGTTCAAGACAAGGATCAGGAGCCTCGATGAAACAAATATGGACGCAACTCAAACGTTGGGGCTGGCCGTGGGTAACGCGCATTGGCCTGGCGCTGCCGCTGCTGCTCGGGTTTGGTGCCTTGCTGATGCTGGTCGCTATCTGGTGGCTTGGACCGCAATGGACGTGGCGTGAGCAGCAACCGCTGGCAAGTGTGGCTCATCGCAGCGTGGCAAGCCTGGTGCTCGTGCTGGTGCCGCTTCTGTGCTGGCATTGGGTGCTGCGCACGCGCTTTCGCCGCCTGCAAGCGGAGCGCCGCCAGGCACTGGCTGCCAAACAGGATGTCGCGCTACCGTTCGTGCAGGCGCAAGAGAGGGCGTTGAGCCAGGGGCTTGAGCGGTACCTCGATAATGCCGGTGGGCGACGCGCGTTGTACCGGCTGCCCTGGTACCTGGTGTTGGGCGACGAACAGTCCGGTAAAAGCAGCTTCATCGATCGCACCGATCAGCGCTTCACCCTGACGCGTATCGACCAGGCCCAGGCACGGGGCCGACAGGCTGAAGCACTGGCCTTCCCGGTAGGCTGGTGGGTCAGTGACGATGCTGTGATCATCGATCCGCCCGGTGTTTTCATCAGTCAAAAAGCACCGGCTGGCTCGGCGGCCAACGACCCCACCAATGCCTCCGCGCCGCCCGGTATCCAGGCCCGTTTGTGGGAGCACCTGTTGGGCTGGCTGCAGCGTAAGCGAAGCCAGCGGGCGCTCAATGGTGTGTTGCTGGTGGTCGACCTGCCGGCGCTGCTGCATGGCAAGCCTGAGCAGCGCGTCGCGCTGGCCCATGGGTTGCGCACACGCCTGTACGAAGTGAGCAGTCAGTTGGGGGCGCGCCTGCCGCTGTACGTGGTACTGACCAAATTCGATCTGCTGGACGGCTTCGACCAGTTCTACAGCCAGCTTCCGGCCGCCAAGCGTGAAAGCCTGTTGGGGTTCACCTTCAAGCTGGATGCGGTTGACGCGTTCGACGCCTGGCTGGATGAGTATGACGAGCACTACGGGCGGCTTCTCACCCAATTGCAGGAGCAGGTCATCGACCGGCTGGATGTACTGGGCAAGACAGCGCCGTGCGGGCGCCTGTTCTCACTGCATGCACAGTTGATCGGGTTGCGCCCCATACTGCAGGCATTCCTGCGCGAAACCTTGGCGAGTGACCGGTTCACCACGCCACCCTTGGTACGTGGTGTGTACTGGTCGTCAGTGGTACAGCAAGGCGACATGCGCAATGCCTTTGTCCGAGAAGCGGCTCAGCCCTACACGACGAAGCTGCCCCTGCGTGAAGGTAAGGCACAGGGGAAGGCGTTGGTCTATTTCATCCAGCAAGCATTCAGGCGTGTTATTTATCAGGAAGCCGGGCTGGCGGGCGACAATGTTCGGGTTGCGCGCAGCAAGCGCCACTTGCTGTGGGTGGGCTCTGGTGTAGGCATCCTGGCGTTCAGTATCGCCATTGCCAGCTGGCAGCGTTACGCCGATATCAATGGCACCAAGGCTGCCAGTGTACTCGCCAAAAGCCAGGAGTACAGTAGTCACGAAGTCGATATGCGTCTTGATCCGACCGGGCGCAACCTGCTGGCGCCACTGGACCTGATTCGCGATGCGGTGGCGGTGTTTGGCGACTATCGTGCGGCCTGGCCGCTGGTTGCCGATTTTGGCTTGTATCAAGGGCGCAACATTGGTCCCTTGGTTGATGAGGCGTACCTCAGCTTGTTGTCCAAACGTTTCTTGCCGGCCTTGGCCAGTGGTGTGATCGATGCCATGAACGCAGCACCACCTGGCAGCGAGCAACAAATGGACGCGCTCAGGGTTTACCGGATGATCGAGGACCGTAACAGCCGCCGGCCCGAATGGGTCGAGGGCTGGATGGCCCGTCAGTGGCAACGGGCCTTTCCTGGCCAGGGGCAGTTGCAGCGTGACCTCATGCAGCACCTGAAATACGCCTTGGCCTATGCCGATACCGATTTGCCGCAGTACCGCCAGCGGGTCAGCGAAGTGCAGCAGGCGTTGCGCAAATTGCCATTGCCACAGCGGGTCTATGCAGCGCTGAAACAACAATCGTACCAGCAGTTGCACGCCGGGCTGGACCTGCGTCATCAGGTAGGGCCTGCGTTCGACGTGGTGTACCAGCCGTCTTCCGGGGCCAGACAAGGGGGTGAGGATGTAAGGCTGGCCGCCATGCTCACCGCCAAAGGCTTCAGGGAATACTTCGAGCCGCACAGCCAGCGCTTCGCTGAAATGGCGATGGTTGATCAATGGGCATTGGGGGAGCGCAGTCAACTCGACTATTCGGACGTCGACCGCGATGCGCTGACCGAGCGGCTGTATAACCTCTACAGCGCCGATTACATTGACAGCTGGCGGCGCGCCCTGAACGCGTTTACGGTGGCTGACTTCCGTGATCTGGACCATGGTGTCGCGATCCTGGAGCAGTTGACCGGCCCCGCAGCACCGTTGCAGCGGCTGCTGGACACGGTCAGGGATAACACCTCGCTTGCGTCTTCAACAGCTGTTGAATCCCCAGGTGAGCTGAGTACGCTGCGGGTAGCAACCGGAAAACCCGAGCAACAGCAAGCGTTGGCCATCCAGCGGGCGTTTGCAGGCCTGGGCGCCATGCTGCAGGCGACAGGAGAAAAGCCGAGCTACTACGATGAAACCCTTGGCGCTGTTGCGGCCGTGCTGGACTACGCCAAGGCCGTACAAGACAGCCCGGACCGCGGCAAGGCTGCGTTGCAAGCCGTGCATCAGCGCTTTGCGATGACAGGGCAGGACCCGATCGGCACCCTGCAACGTATTGCTACAGGTTTACCGGAGCCTATCAGCCACCAGGTCAGAAAGCTCGCCGACCAGACTGCCCAGGTGCTGAACGTTGAAGCACTGCGCGAACTGGAGCGACGTTGGGATGCTGACGTGTACAGTTTTTTCCAGCAACGCCTGGCAGGCCGCTACCCCTTTGTGGTGAAGGCACCCGATGCTTCGCTGGATGACTTCGAGGCGTTCTTCGGACCGAAAGGGCGCCTGCAGCAGTTTAATGATCGGTATCTCAAGGTTTTCCTGAAGGACAACCTTGAGGCCTTGCAGTCCGCTCAGCACGGGCAATCCCTGATTCGTGACGACGTGATCGAGCAGCTCGAGCTGGCGGAGCGCATCCGCGAAACATTCTTCGATCAGCGTGGCAAGCTGAGTGTGCAGTTCAGCATCGAGCCCTTGGGGCTCAGTGCGAACCAGCGTACCAGCCTGCTGGACCTGGATGGCCAGTTGATTGCCTACACCCATGGGCCAAGCCATATCACGGGTATTGTCTGGCCCAATACCTTTGGGCAGCAGGTCCGCAGCAATCTCACCTTGCTAAGGCAAAATGGCAACAGCAGCAGCCTGGAGTACCGTGGCCCGTGGTCGATGTTCCGCTTGCTAAGCCGCGGCGCGCTCAATGGCCGGACGGCGACCAGCGTGGACCTGAGCTTCAGGACCGGAGATGGCGTGATGCGCTATCGGCTTAACGCTGAAAAAGCCTTCAATCCCATTACCCAGCAACCTTTCAAAGGCTTCCGCTTGCCCCGAGGCTTGTTGCAACAGCCAGCCAGTGTGGTGCAGGCGGTGCTACCGGATGGGCAGCGACCATGAGCATCGTCAGGGGCGCAGTTCATTGACTGGGCAGGCTTTCGAAGCCTGGGTATACGCTGGCTGCCCCCGGCCTCTGCTTACTCCACAGCCTCGGCCACGCCCTGATCCTCACCCAGGAACCCGCCACTCTGATGCTGCCACAACCGTGCATAGGTACCCTTTTTCGCCAACAGTTCGGCATGGGTGCCTTGCTCGATGATGCGCCCTTCATCCATCACGATCAGCCGGTCCATGGCGGCGATCGTCGACAACCGGTGGGCGATGGCAATAACGGTCTTGCCTTGCATCATTTCATCCAGGCTCTCCTGAATGGCCACCTCCACCTCCGAGTCCAGCGCGCTGGTGGCTTCGTCAAGCAGGAGGATCGGTGCGTTCTTCAGCATCACCCGGGCAATTGCAATGCGCTGGCGTTGGCCGCCAGACAGCTTGATGCCGCGTTCACCCACCAGGGTGTCGTAACCGCTGTTGCCCTGGCGGTCGCTGAGCTGGCTGATGAAACCATCGGCCTGGGCACTGGCCGCAGCGGCACGGATCTGTGCTTCGGTAGCATCGGGGCGGCCATAGGCAATGTTGTCGCGAATCGAACGGTGCAACAGCGAGGTGTCCTGAGTGACCATGCCGATGGCGCTGCGCAGGCTATCCTGCGTGACCTTGGCGACGTTCTGCCCGTCGATGCGTATTTCCCCCTTGTCCACGTCGTAGAAGCGCAGCAGCAGGTTGATCAAGGTGGACTTGCCGGCGCCGGAGCGGCCGACCAGGCCGACTTTTTCGCCCGGACGAATGTGTAGCGTCAGCTCATTGAGCACCTGGCGCTCGCCGTTGTAGTTGAAGCTGACCTTGTCGAAACTCACCGCGCCACCCGTGGTTACCAGCTCTGCAGCACCCGGCACATCCTGCACCTTGGGGCCGCGGGTGAGGGTGGCCATACCGTCCTGCACGGTGCCGATGTTTTCGAACAGCGAGGTAATTTCCCACATGATCCAGTGCGACATACCGTTGACGCGCAAGGCCATGGCGGTAATCGCCGCCACGGCCCCCGTGCCGACCTGGCCCTGGTGCCACAGCCACAGTGCGTAGCCACCGGCACCAAAGATCAAGCCCACCACCAGTGCCTGGTTGACGATTTCGAACTGGCTCACCAGGCGCATCTGGCGAAAACCGGTCTGCTTGAAATCTTCCATGGCTGCGCGCGCAAAGTGCGCTTCGCGGTTGGAGTGCGAAAACAGTTTTACCGTGGTGATGTTGGTGTAAGCGTCAGAAACCCGCCCGGTCATCGACGACCGGGCATTGGCCTGCTCCTGCCCGACCTTGCCCAGCCGGGGGACGAAATACAACATGGCCAAGCCGAATAGCACGACCCAGGCAATGAAGGGCAGCATCAGTTTCAGGGCAAAGCCGCCGGCCAGGGCAATGATCGCGATGAAATACACGCCAATCCCGGGCAGGATTTCGATGAAGGTAAACAGCACATCGCGTACTGCCAGCGCCGTCTGCATCACCTTGGTAGTGACCCGGCCAGAAAACTCGTCAGAAAAGAACGACAAGCTCTGGCGCAACATCAGGCGGTGAAAATCCCAACGCAGCCGCAGCGGCAGGTTGATCGCCAGCACCTGGTGCTGAACCATGGTGCGCAGCGCCACCAGCCCGATGCTAACCACTAGGACGATGCCGATCCCCCACAGCACACGGCTTTCCTCGGGGCCAACAGTACCGCCTGCCTGCCAGGACGCGAGCAGGTCGACCACCTGGCCCAGGAACGCGAATAGCCAGGCTTCGTATATCGACACCCCGGCACTGAGCAGTGCCAGCGCCAGGATGTAGCCACGAGCGCCGCGGGTACAAGCCCACATGAAGCGCAACAGGCCAACGGGCGGCGGTGGTACCTCGTCGGGTGGGAAGGGGTCGAGCCGACGTTCAAAGATACGCAGCATGCTTGTCTCCGGTAAACGGTTCTTGCTTGGCCAATGCCCTGCCGGCTTGCCTTTGGCGACTTTTGTTTTTAACCCGAAAAAGTCCGGCCTTGGGGTGTTTGTTAACAAACCTTTGCAACTCATTACATTTCAGATTGATTTCATTCTGCCTTGATGCTGTATAATTGACGCAGCTTTGTGTTCCGCATCATTTTTGTCGTTTTTTTGACATAAGTCATAAAGCGTCAGCAGAGGATGTGACACATTCCGCCTTCAAACCGTTTCAATTTACCTTTTGCAGAGCCAGTGTTTTGACTAATGGAATGCAGTTGTTGGCGATTTCCGGCCTGAGCGTCGAGAGCAGCCAGCTTCATCAACAAGGACTGTACTGGTTAGCCTGTGACGCCGCCGAAGACGCCTCCTTGCTATGCCGCCAGGTAGTCGAAGGCATGCCCGATAATGCCAGGGCAGCCCTGATCGCCGATGCGCAAGCCATGGATGACGTGCTGGGTGCACTCGACGCGACGCGCGGTCCGGCCGAGCTGGCACTGTATGAGGCCAACCCGCAAGCCACCCGTTATCTGGTTGAAGACCTGCCTCGTCTTGATGCCCGTGGGCGTGTGCTGGTGCTGCTGGCACCGGCACACGCCTGGGCGGATACCGAAGTCGAGCACTGGTGCAATGCGCTGCGCCCGGCATTGTTGGCTGAAGCGGCGTTGCTGCTGGTCGTCAGTGGAGGGCAGAGCACTGCCTTGGTCGAGTGCCTGCGCGTTTTCAACCAGTGCCTCGACGGCCTTGGGCAGGTGTACCGCGGCAAAGGTGGGGTACGTTACCTGCAGCATTTCTGGAGCAATCCGCTTGGCAAAGCAGCCACCCGGGACATGGAGCTGACTCGGCTGAGTGCGGGCTTTGCCGTTGCTGCCGCGCCTCAGGCACCCAGCGACACCGGTGGTGACGAGTTGCTGTGCCTGGCCCAGCGCCCGGTACTGGAAGGCGCGCCAGCCTTCTCCGAACACTGGCAGGTCTGCGAAAGCTTTGAGGAACTGGGGGGCAAAGCCAGCCGGGCGGTGTCTGCCACGGTGATCTTTGCCATGGACGGTGGGCAGCGTCTGGATAGCCTGGCGCGCCAACTGCACCACCTGCGGCAGTCGCGTGGCAACGCCTTGAAGCTGGTGGTGCGCGAAATGGCGCCGACCCTGCGTTATCAAGACGAACAGTTGCTGCTGGCTTGTGGTGCCAGCCAGATCGTGCCGTTCGGTGCCAGCTTGTCACGCTTCCTGACCATGGTGGAGAGCATCCAGGGTTACGTCTGGCGTCGACACCTGCCAACCGACTTCGATGCCTTGCTGGCACGCCTGCGGCCGCTGGCCATCTGCGGGTTGGTAGCGCCACGGGCGTTCGCCGATGCTGTGCAGAGCATGTGGCACGGGGTGCGCAACGGCGAAATCGTCCATCAGTTGCTGGTGTTGCGTCCGGCGCCTGGCCTGACCCCGCTGCAGGCTTGCTCGCGTACGGTATTCCGCCGTGATGGCGACATTGCCTGCGTGGTTGGCGAGGTGCTGTTCCTGTTCCTGTTCGCCTGCCGCTCCGAAGGGGTCGAGCAAGCGCTTGACCACATCTTCCAGCTGTCATGGAAAGAGCTGTTCATCAGCCAGGAGGTACTTGCCGGCGTCGACAGCCTGGCCACTCCGGCCTTCCTCGACAGCAACCTACCGCAGCCACCCCGCAGCAACACGGCGGCGCAACTGCCTGCACAGGCATGTTCGGCGCTGGCACCGCGCAAGGTCGGCCTGGCCAAGCGGGGTAGCGCATGAACTTCGTGCAACTGCTGCAGGTGGTCGGCATTACCGCACTCGTCACGCTGGGCCTGGCCTTGTTGCTAGTGCGCCTGTGTTCGGCATTACGTGGCGTGCTGCGCCGTCGCCTTCCCCCCCGTTACCTGAAACCGCTGGGCGTACGCCGCCGCGCTGCACGCCAGGAACCCCAGAATGACTAATACCACCATCACCCTCCCGGTACTGGCCCGCTGGCCTGGACTGGGAGGGTGGAACCTCTATTTTTTTGCAAAGTTTCTGCTGGTCGCGCTGGGCATGCTCGACTTCCAGGCGCTGCCGAACCTGTTGTTCGCTGCGTTTCTGCTTGTCCCTTTGCCGGGCAAGTGGCTGCGTATTGCCCGGCAACTGCTGGCGGTGCCAATCGGTATCGCGCTTTTCTACCAGGACACCTGGCTGCCACCCTTCAGCCGCCTGCTGGCGCAGCCGGGGGTGCTGGACTTCTCGTGGGACTATCTGCTCGAGCTGCTGGGCCGCTTCATCAACTGGAACCTGCTGGGGGCGCTGGCAATGTTGCTGGTGGGTTACCTGTACCTTCGCCATTGGCTGCGCCTGAGCACCCTGAGCCTGCTGGGGTTGGCATGGCTGTCGGCCGGCGGCTTGCCGTCGCTGGGTGCAGGCCAGGCGCCCGGCGTGGCGGCGCGCACCGCAGCCGAACCTGCGCCTGCCTCTGCAGTAGCCGACAATGCTACGCTCGACAGCTGGCTTGAGCGCTTCTTCGCCAGTGAGCGCGAGCGGGTGACGGCGTTCCCTGCCGTGAATGCCGATGAGCAACCGTTCGACCTGCTGGTAATCAACATCTGCTCGCTGGCCTGGGATGATCTGTCTGCCGTGGGGCTGCGGGACAACCCGCTGTTGTCGCGCATGGACGTGATCTTCGACCAGTTCAACTCGGCGACCTCCTACAGCGGCCCGGCCGCCATCCGTGTGCTGCGTGCCAGTTGCGGACAGTCGTCGCACACTGGCCTGTACCAACCGGCTCCGGAGCAGTGCCTGTTGTTCCAGAACCTGGCCCGGCTGGGTTTCCAGAGCAACACCTTGCTCAACCACAGCGGCCGGTTCGACAACTTCATCGGCGACATTACCCAACAGCACATGCCGCAACCGGGCATGCGCAATACCGACTTCCCACGGGCGCTGGTGGGCTTCGACGGCTCGCCGATCGCCAGTGACCTGGATGTCTTGCGCCGTTGGTGGGGGCAACGCAAAGGCACCCCGGACGAGCATGTGTCACTGTTCTACAACAGCATCAGCCTGCATGACGGCAACCGTATCGTGACTGCCGACGGCGGCACCCGCGTGGCCGACTATGCCACCCGCGCCAATCGCCTGTTTGGCGAGCTTGGCACCTTCCTTGACGAACTGGAGCGCAGTGGGCGCCGGGTAGTGGTTGCCATTGTCCCTGAGCATGGGGCCGCGTTGCATGGTGACCGCATGCAGTTGTCTGGCATGCGCGAAATTCCCACGCCGTCGATTACCCATGTGCCGGTCGGCCTGAAGTTCATCGGGATGGGCCAGCCTGCCCGCAACGAGCCGCTGCGGGTCACGGCAGCCACCAGCTACCTGGCGTTGTCCGAGCTGATCTCGCGTGTGTATGCGGGGCTCGGCCAGCAGCAGGTGCTGGATGTACCCGGCCTGCTGACCGACCTGCCAACCACCGAGCAGGTTGCCGAAACCTCTGGCGCACAGGTGCTGAATTACCAGGGGCGTGCCTACATGCGCCTGCAAGGCCAGCCTGACTGGCAGCCCATCCCCAAGGAGCGCCCATGATCACTGGCAAGTCAGACCCGTCCGACCGTAGCGATGATATTGCCCAGTTGCGCCAGCACCTGGACATGCCAGAGCTGAACTACCAGGACATCTCGATGCTGGTGGGCGTTCAGCAGGCCCTGCAGCGCTGGCCATTGCTGGGTGAAAGCTGCAGGGCCAGTAGCGACGATGCGCTGTACGCGGCTGTCACCCAGCGCGAGAGGATCGCGCCATGACCAGCCTGGCATTGCATGGGGTGCGCGGAGGCCTGGGGCGCAGCGCCTTGCTGGCTGCATTGGGCTACGCGCTACAGGGCGTGGGCGAGCGGGTGCTGCTGATTGACCTGTGTCCAAGCAACTTGCTCGGGTTGCACTTCAACCTGCCGCTGGATACGTCCGAGGGCTGGGCGCTGGCCGAGCGGGAAGGGCGGCCGTTCAGTGATGCCGTGTACGAGGTGCTCGATGGCCTGTTCCTGCTGCCGTACGGCAACCTGCCTGGCGGTGCGCAGCACCGTGTGCCCGATGCGCAGTCATGGCGCGCTCGCCAGGTCGAGCTGGCCGAGCATTTTGACTGGCTGTTGTACGACCTGCCGCAATTGCCGGGCGATACCGCCGGCAATGGCATCGAGACTGATGTGCGGGTATTGGTGGCAGAAGCCGAAATGGCCAGCCACCTGCTGCTCGGGCGACGCCCGCTCGAGCACTTCGACATGCTGCTGGTCAACCGCTACGACCCGGCCAGCCGCTTGCAGAGCGACCTGTTGATGGTGTGGCGTGATCTGTTTCGTGATCGCTTGCCGATCCAGGTGGTCCATCGCGACGAAGCCTTCCTCGAAGCGCTGGCGTACAAGGCTCCCCTGGGTCTTTACGCACCGCAGAGCCTGGCCTGCCGTGATGTGCAAAGCCTGGCGGTGCGCTGTCTGACGAGGCGCCAGCCGTGACCCTGACCCCTCTGTCGGCTTATACCTGGTTCACTGTCCGTGGCGCGCGTCTGCCGGTCGCATGGCTGTTCACCCTCGGCGTGTGGCTGGCCTTCCTGTTTCTGCGCCTGGAGTCACCCGCCTGGCAGGCGCTGCTGGCCGAGCGCCAACGCCTGTACCCGCAGCTGGCGGGCAAGCGCCCAACCCTGGGTGACCCGCTGCGTCTGTTGATCCAGAGCCTGTGGTTGTTGCTGTGGCGCCAACCGCAGGCACGTACAGCAGGGCCTGGCCGCCGCGCGTTGGGCGCTGTGCGCATGCACCTGCGGGCGGCAGGCGGGGTGGCGCGCCACTACCGCGGCCTGCTGATCGATGCATTGCAACAGGTACCCGCGCGCTACCGCGCCAGTGTTTTCAAGCACCAGGCCTCGGCACGCCTGCGCGGCCTGAGCGTGTTTGCCCGGCGGGCGTTCTATAGCGTGCTGACGGTATTCGCCCTCAGCCTCGCCCTGCTGTGCGTGACCGAGCCGTTCGGCTACCTGGCGCAGCTGATGTTCATCTGCCTGCTCCTGGTTATCGCCATGCTGGTGCGACACATGCCGGGGCGTTTCCCGACCCTGATGCTGATCGTGCTGTCGACCATCATCTCGTGCCGCTATCTGTGGTGGCGCTACACCTCGACCCTGAACTGGAACGACACCACCGACTTGGTATTCGGGGTGATCCTGTTGGCGGCAGAAACCTATTCGTGGTTCGTGCTGATCCTGGGTTACATCCAGACCAGCTGGCCATTGCAGCGCAAGCCGGCAAACCTCCCGGCCAACGCCAGGCACTGGCCAACCGTCGATTTGCTGATCCCTACCTACAACGAAGACCTGTCAGTGGTGCGCACCACGGTAATGGCCGCGCTGGGCCTGGACTGGCCACGCGAGTGCCTGCGCATCTACATTCTCGATGATGGCCGCCGCGACGCGTTTCGTGCCTTTGCCGACGAAGTCGGGGTAGGGTATATCGTGCGGCCCGACAGCAAGCATGCCAAGGCCGGCAACCTCAACCATGCGCTGGGCGTCACCGACAGCGAGTTGATCGCCATCTTCGACTGCGACCATGTGCCGGTGCGCTCCTTCCTGCAACTGACCGTGGGCTGGTTCCTCAAGGACGCTAAACTGGCGCTGGTGCAGACACCGCACCATTTCTTCTCGCCTGACCCGTTCGAGCGCAACCTCGGCTCGTTCCGCCGCCGCCCCAACGAAGGGGAGCTGTTCTACGGCCTGATCCAGGACGGCAACGATATGTGGAACGCGGCGTTTTTCTGCGGCTCCTGTGCCGTGCTGCGCCGCACTGCGCTGGAAAGCATCGGTGGTTTTGCCGTCGAGACCGTGACCGAAGATGCCCACACCGCCCTGCGCCTGCATCGCCAAGGGTGGACGTCAGCCTACCTGAGCATTCCGCAGGCCGCGGGCCTGGCCACCGAAAGCCTGTCGGCGCACATCGGCCAGCGCATTCGCTGGGCCCGTGGCATGGTGCAGATCTTCCGCACCGACAACCCACTGTTCGGGCGTGGCCTTAGCCTGTTCCAGCGGGTGTGCTATGCCAACGCGATGCTGCACTTCCTGGCCGGCCTTCCGCGGCTGGTATTCCTGACGGCGCCACTGGCGTTCCTGTTGCTGCATGCCTACATCATCTACGCACCGGCGTTGATGATTCTGCTGTACGTACTGCCACACATGATCCACGCCAGCCTGACCAACTCGCGCATGCAGGGCAAGTACCGGCAAACCTTCTGGGGCGAGGTCTACGAGACCGTACTGGCCTGGTACATCGCCCGCCCGACCACGGTCGCGCTGTTCGCGCCAAAAAAGGGCACGTTCAACGTCACCGCCAAGGGCGGCCTGATGGAGCATGAACAGTTCGACTGGCGTATCGCCCAACCTTACCTGTGGCTGGCGGCCCTCAACGTGGTGGGTCTGGGCTTTGCGGTGTGGCGCCTGTTCACTGGCCCGACGGCAGAAATCGGCACGGTGGTCGTCAGCTCGCTGTGGGTGATCTACAACCTGCTGATTATCGGTGCCGCAGTTGCGGTGGCCGCCGAAGTGCGCCAGGTGCGCCGCGCCCATCGGGTGCCGATGCGCTTGCCGGCGGGGCTGATGCTGGCCAGCGGTCATGCCTACCCCTGCACCCTGGTCGACTACTCCGACGGCGGTATCGGCCTGCAGGTACAGCCCGGTCTGGAGTTGAAACCGGGGGAGCAGGTACGCCTGCTGCTCAACCGCGGCCAACGCGAGTTCGCCTTCCAGGCGTGCGTCACCCGTACCGTCGGGCAACACGTCGGCCTGGTGTTCCGCGACCTCGCCCTGCAGCAGCGTATCGACCTGGTCCACTGCACCTTTGCCCGCGCCGATGCCTGGCTTGGCTGGAACGAGCAGCACGAGGTCGAGCGCCCGCTGCGCAGCCTGATCGATGTGTTGAAGCTGGGCGGCGTCGGTTACGTGCGCCTGGTCGAGCACATGCCGCCATGGCTACGGGCGTGGTTGCGCCCACTGCGTTCGCTGGCGCTGTGGCTGGCCAGCTACTGGCCCCGCACACCGCGGGCAATCCCTTCCATGAACCCTGTTGATCGAGACGCATGATGACTGGTTATCCCGCGCGTACCTGGGGCCTGGCGATGGCGCTGTTTACCGCCTTGTCGCAGAGCGCCGCTGCTGCTTCCGTAGCTCCGCTTGCCGAGCCTGCGGTACCCACACCCACGGTACCAAACTGGCAGGTTGCGAAAACCTTCGAGCAGCTTGGGCATGCGTCCGACAGCCTGCTGCTGGGGGTACGCAACAGCGAGCATGTCGAGTTTGGCCTGCGTCGCGATCGCCTGGCCACCGATGCCAGCTTGCAACTGGACTACACGCCTTCGCCAGCCTTGCTGCCGAACCTGTCGCACCTGCGCGTCTACCTCAACGACGAGCTGATGGGCGTAGTTCCGGTGGAAAAGGAGCAGTTGGGCCAGCGCGTGCGTCGCCAGTTGGCGTTGGACCCGAAACTGCTCGGCGACTTCAACCGGGTACGTCTGGAGTTTGTCGGGCACTATACCGATGTCTGCGAAGACCCGGCGCACAGCGGCCTGTGGCTGAACCTTAACCGCAAGAGCCAGGTGCAGTTGCACGAGCAGGCGCTGGTGCTGGAAAACGACCTGGCGTATTTCCCGTTGCCGTTCTTCGATACCCGCGACACAGCCAAGGTAGAACTGCCGGTGGTGTTCAGCGGCGTGCCGAGCCTTGGCGAGCAGCGTGCGGCGGCAATCCTGGCATCCTACTTCGGCAGCCAGGCCGGTTGGCGCAAGGCCAGCTTCCCTGTGCTGTACAACCGCCTGCCGGCCCGTGGCGATAAACCTGCACCGAGCATCGTGTTTGCCAGCAACGACCGTCGCCCGGCGTTCCTCGCTGATCTGCAGCAGTTCCCGCCGGTCGACGGCCCCGTGCTGCAGATGATCGATCACCCGGACGACCGCTTCAGCAAAGTGCTGCTGGTGCTGGGCCGTAACGACGACGACCTGATCAAGGCCGCCTCGGCGTTGGCGGTTGGCAACAATCTGTTCCGCGGCGCGCGCGTGAAGGTGGAGCAGATGACCGCGCTGCAACCGCGCCAGCCCTACGATGCGCCGAACTGGACGCGCACCGACCGGCCGGTACGCTTTGCCGAGCTGCTGGATTACCCCGAGCAACTGCAAGTCAGCGGCCTGCAACCGCGGCCGGTGACACTGGAACTGAACCTGCCGCCCGACTTGTTCGTCTGGCGCAACCAGGGTATTCCGCTGCGCACCCTGTACCGCTATACGGCGCCAGCGGTGACCGACGAATCGCGCCTGAGCATCAGCGTCAACGATCAGTACATCACCAGCATGCCGCTGGTGGGCAATGACCGGCGCGGCGGTACCCTTGAAGAAATGCGCCTGGCAGTGCTGTCCGGTGACAACACTGCATTGACCGAGAACTCGCTGGTACCGGCGCTGAAGATTGGCGACCGCAACCGCCTGCGCTTCGACTTCAGCTTTGCCAGTACCCTGGGCAGCGCCCAGCGCGATCGCTGCCAGACCTCGCTGCCGGTGGACGTGCGTGCAGCAATCGACGACAACTCCACCATCGACCTTTCCGGTTACCACCATTACATCGCCATGCCCGACCTGCGTGCATTCGCCCGCAGTGGCTTCCCGTTCAGCCGCATGGCCGACCTGTCCGAGACGCTGGTCATCATGCCGGCCAAACCTACGGCGATGCAGGTCGGCACTTTGCTCGACACGGTTGGCGGGTTGGCCGGACAGATCGGTTACCCGGCGCTTGGCCTGCAATTGATCGACGACTGGCAACAGGTCGCAGCGGCAGACGCCGACTTGCTGCTGATCGGCAGTCTGCCCGAGGCCCTGCGCGATGCGCCCGACCTTGGCCTGTTGCTCAGCGCCCAGCGTGACTGGTTACTGCAGGGCCGCAGCGCATCGTTGCCCGGTGGCCAGCGTTTCGATACTGAGCCGGTGGCTGCAAGCAGCCGCGTGGCGGTCAGCGCCCAGGCGCCGATTGCGGCCATCACCGGGCTGAAGTCGCCGTTCCACGAGCAGCGCAGTGTTGTGGCCTTGCTGGCCAACAGCGACAGCGATTACGCATTGCTGCGCGACGTGCTTGGCGATGTGGGCAAGCTCGATGCGGTGGCGGGTTCAGTAACGCTGGTACGCAGCAGTGGCGTGAGCAGCCAGTTCGTCGGCGAGCACTACTTCGTGGGCGCGTTGCCGTGGTGGCTGCTGCTGTGGTTCCACTTGTCCGAGCACCCTGTGTTGCTGGCGGTGATTGCGGCTGTTTGTGTGGTGCTGTTCGCCTTCTTGTTGTGGCGGGCACTGCGCTGGGCAGGCAAGCGCCGCTTGGGTGAGGCGGGGTGATGATGCGTCAGATGCTGGTAGGGCTGGTCGCCTTAGGCCTGCCCGTTTTCGCCAATGCCGGGTCGGTTTGCCCATGGCCTGCCTGGGAGCGGTTCAAGGCCGAGCTGGTGAGTGTGGATGGGCGGGTCATCGACCCGAGTGACGAGCGCCTGATCACCACCTCGGAAGGGCAGAGTTACGCGCTGTTCTTCGCCCTGGTAGGCAACGACCGGCAAACCTTCGCGCAGTTGCTGCGTTGGACCAGCAACAACCTCGCCGAGGGTGACCTGGCCCGGCATCTGCCTGCCTGGCTGTGGGGCCGTGACGGGCAGCAGCAGTGGCAGGTGCTGGACGCCAACAACGCCAGCGATGCCGATCTGTGGATCGCCTACAGCCTGCTGGAAGCAGGGCGGTTGTGGGACCAGCCGGCCTACACGCAACTGGGCCAGCACCTGCTGTGGCGTATCGCCGCGCAGACCGTGCGCAAGCTTCCAGGCCTTGGCGTGATGTTGCTGCCAGGTGACTACGGTTTCGAAGACGCCCAGGGTACCCGCCTGAACCCCAGCTACCTGCCGCTGCAGCTGCTCGACCGCTTCAGCGAGGTGGACCCCTTGTGGGGTGAGCTGGCGGCCAACACGCGGCGTTTGTGGTTGGCATCGTCGCCAAAGGGCTTTGCCCCGGACTGGTTGCTGTGGACGCCGGCCGGAAAACCAGCGGCAGACACGAAACATGGCAATGCCGGTGATTATGACGCCATTCGTGTATACCTGTGGGTTGGCATGTTGGCCGAGGGTGCTGCGCAACGCCGCGAACTGGTGGCCCATTACGCGCCGATGGCGGCATTGACCCAGCGCCAGGGGCTACCTCCTGAGCACCTGGATGCACGCAGCGGTGAAGCCCGCGGCCATGGCCCGGCGGGTTTCTCTGCGGCCTTGCTGCCATTGCTTGCTGCCTCGCCTGAGTACGTGGCCGGCTTGGCGGCCCAGCGCCAGCGCTTGCGCGAACAGCCGGTCGAGGCCAAGGCGTATTACAGCCAGGTGCTGGCGCTGTTCGGCCAGGGCTTCGACGAGGCCCGTTACCGTTTTGACCCGCACGGCCGCCTGTTGCCGGCCTGGAGCGCGCCATGCAGCGAATGATCGGCGTGTTGATGCTGGCGGCAATAACCTGCCAGGCAGATGCGCAACCCAAGGATGTCGATGAGCAGCGCCAATGGCTGCTGGACCAGGTACGCCGTGGCGAAGCGCTGCACCGTGACGACCTGGTACGCGATGCGCTGGGCCGTTTGCAGTTGCTTGAGCCGCGCAACCCGGACGTGTTGCTGGCGGCCTTGAGCCTGGCATTGCGCGAGAAGAACAGCAGTGAAGCCGAGCAGTTGAGTGCGCGGATCAGTGCCGTGGCACCTGGCAGCCTGCAAGCACGTCAGGCCGCACGCCTGCTTGAACTTCAACAACCGGCGCCTGCGCGGCGCCTGCAGCAGGCGCGTCTGCTGGCGGTTACCGGCCGTAATGAAGAGGCGCTGGCGGTGTACGAACAGTTGTTTGCCGGCGAACCACCCAGCCTTGAATTGGCCCTGGACTATTGGCGCGTGCGCGGCAACCTGCCAGGCCAACGTCCTGAGGCAATCCGCCAGTTGCAGCGGTTGGATCAGCAGTATCCAGGCAGTGCCGGGCTGCGCCAGACCCTGGCCGGTTGGTTGTTCGCCGAAAAGCGTGACCGCGAGGCCTTGGCCGTGCTCGATCAGCTGGCGCGAGACCCTGGTGCACGGGATGCCGCTGCCCAGCGCGAGTTCGACTACCTGTCCGGGCAAGCCGTGAGTGCCACCAGCGCGGCAGCCTGGCAGGCCTTTCTTCAGCGTTACCCGGCTTCGCCGTTGTTGGCACAGGCCAGCGAGACCTTGCAACAACAGCGCAAGCTGCTGGCCGACCCGGCATGGCAGGCCGGTCAACGGGGTAAGGCATTGCTCGACAAGGGCCGTAATGCCGAAGCTGAAACGCAGCTGCGCCGCGCCCTGCGCCAGTACCCGGGCGATGCCGGCCTGTATGGGGCCTTGGGTTATGCGTTGATGCGCCAGGGCCGCCATGAAGACGCCCATGCGGCGTTCCGCGCGGCGAGCGCCAAGGAGCAGGACACCTACTGGATCAGCCAATGGAAGGACCTGGAGTCGTCCAGCCAGTATTGGGCCCTGCTGAAGAAAGCCGAGCAGGCCCTGGCGACGAAAGACGTGCGCGGTGCGCGCGCACTTTACCGGCAGGCTCGCCAGCAACGGCCAAAGGATGAATACGCGTTGTTGGGCCTGGCAGATGTCTCGCTGGCCGAAGGCGATGTGGCGGCTGCCGAGCGGCAGTACCTGCAGGTAAGGCGTATGGCGCCGGATAACGAAAGTGCCGTGCGTGGCTTGATGCGCGTTTACCAGGCGCAGTCGCCAGGCAAGGCGCAGGCATACCTGGACAGCCTGCCACCACGGCAGCAGGCGCAGTTCGCCAGCCTGCGACGCAGCCTGGAACTTGCGCGGCTACGCCAGCAAGGGGACGAAGCCCAGCAGCGCGAGGACTGGTCGACGGCCAGCCACGTGCTGGGCCAGGCCGCGGCCCTGGCCCCGGATGAGCCTTGGCTGGTGTATCAGCTGGCCAACAGTCTGCGTCACCAAGGGCGCGCTGGCGAGGCCGACGCGGCATTTGCCAGGCTGATGCAGTACCAGCCACGTGATCCGGCAACGCGCTATGCCCACGGCCTGTTCCTGGAGTCCAGCGACCGTGATGCCTTGGCTCTGGACAGTCTGAGGGCGGTACCTCAGGCGACCTGGAGCGCGGACATGCACGCGCTGGAGCAACGTGTTCAACGGCGTATGACCCTGGCCTCTGCGCAGCAGTTGCAGGCACAAGGCCGCAGTGCCGAGGCGACAGCCTTGCTTGAAGCCGGCCTGGCGCGTGGTGAAGGTAGCCCGGACGACTTGATGCTGTTGGCTGACTGGGCAGCCGCGCGTGGTGAACATGGCAAGGCGCGCAGTTATTACCAGCGTGTGCTGGTCGCGCAGCCTGGGCGTCCTGGTGCACGCCTTGGGGTGATGGAAAGCGCCGTGGCCGAAGGCAACCTGCAGCAGGCCCGGCACATGCTGGGCGTGAAGGTGCCACAATTTGCCGCTGATGACGGCAACGCCCAGCGGCGCCTGGCGGCGGTGTGGACCGCGCTGGGTGAACACGATCAGGCGGCCAGGCTGCTTGACCGGATTGCCGCGCAGCAGACGCGACCCGATCCGTTGTTGCGGCGCGACGCAGCCCGCCTGGTAGCGCAGGATGATCCTCAACGAGCACTGGACCTTTACGCGGCAGCGATGGCCGATGCGCAGTTGCTGGACCGTGCTGCCGTAGCGCCACGGGATGACCGTGCATTGACCCTGGCCAGCCGCGAGCAGGATGGCGACGACTGGCTGGCCCGTAGCCTGCGCAGTGATGTGGACGCCCTGTATCGCCAGCGCAATACCCATGTGACGCTGATGCATGACTACGGCTGGCGCGAGGATGACGGTACGCCCGGCACGTCGGAACTGAGTACCCAGTCGACCTTGTTGCACGTCGACACCCCTTGGCAGGAGGGCACCGCGTTTGCGCGGGTAGAGCGCATTGGCATGGATGCCGGGTCGTTCGAACCGAACGATCAGGGAAGCTACACCCCCGACTTCGGCAGCTGCCAGTTTGTTGGCAAGAGCGCTGACGGGGAAACACTGCCCGCGTGCACGGGGGGATCGCAGACTGCAAACGGCAGCCTGCTGGCGTTGGGTTGGCAGGGCAGCCGCTGGGCGTTCGACCTGGGCACCACCCAGGGCTATGCAATCAACAACTGGCTGGGCGGCGCAACGCTCAACGGTGACCTCGGGCAGGTTGGCTGGTCGCTGACCGCCTCGCGCCGGCCGATGAGCAATTCATTGCTGTCGTTCGCCGGCGCACGCGACCGCCCGACGGGCGTGCGCTGGGGTGGGGTCACTGCCAATGGCGCCACGCTCGGCCTGAGCTGGGACCAAGGTGGCGACAACGGGGTGTGGGCCAGCCTGGGGCACCATTGGCTGTACGGCGAAAACGTGGCCGACAACCAGCGGACCCGGGCCATGGCCGGCTTTTACCACCGCGTGGTGGAAAAGGCCGACGAGCGTGTACGTGTTGGCGTGACGCTGATGCACTGGCGCCACGACAAGGACCTGGGCGGTTACAGCCTGGGGCAGGGCGGTTACTACAGCCCGCAGCGCTACAGTTCGGTGGGCGTGCCGGTCAGTTATGCCTGGCGCAACTACGACTGGTCGTTGCTGCTGGAAGGTTCCGTCAGCTGGTCTCAGGCCCATAGTGGCAGTAGCCGCTTGTACCCGGACGCACACATCAACCGCAAGGTACTGGCGCACTATGGCGTCGACTCCAACATCGATGCGATGACCGAAGCCAGCGACAGCAGCGGGTTGGGCTACCGCCTGCGCGGTCTGTTCGAACGGCGCCTGAGTGACCAGTGGGTACTGGGCGGCGGCTTCGACTGGCAGCACAGCGATGACTATGCGCCTAGCCATGGCATGCTCTACCTGCGCTACCTGTTCGAACCGTGGCGAGGCAACCTGGCCCTGCCGGTGACACCGCTTGAGCCTTACAGCGAGTGGCGGTGACGGCAATCACTGCGTTGCAAGGGGCGCGCCTGCACGGGGCGATGCGGGCCAAGGGTTGACACCAGGTACGCCGCCCCACCATTATCCAGCCATACCTACGCAACGGGCTTGCCAGCATGTCCACATCCAACCACGCCATTTCCGCTTCGGGCTTCATCGCTCAGGCAGACGCGTGCGTTGCCGTTGCCAAGAAATCCAAGAAACAGCCGCTCATCTGACCGAGGCGCGCTGTCTCGTCAGGTGGGCTGACGAGACAGAAGGCGCCAGGTATCCCTGCCACCACTTCCACTCTTTGCCCTGCTGACGCTGACTTTCGGTCAACATCAGGAGTTTTTGCATGTCGAATTTCCGTGGTATCTGGATCGCCCTCGTCACGCCAATGCGCGCCAATGAAATCGACTTCCCAGGCCTGGAAAAGCTGGTGAAGAAGCTGCTCGAAGACGGTGTGGCCGGTTTTGTGGTGTGCGGTACCACGGGTGAGGCAGCGGCGTTGTCCAAGGTCGAGCAACTGGCAGTGCTGGATGCCGTGCTGGCCTGGGTGGAGCCTGGCAGGGTGGTGATGGGCCTGTCAGGTTACAACCTGCGTGAGTTGCTGGCCTTCCAGGCTGAAATCCAGCAGCGTGACATTGGCGGGCTGCTGGTTCCCGCACCTTGCTACATCCGCCCTTCGCAGGCTGGCATCGAAGCCTTCTTCGCCACCGTGGCCGATGCCGCCAGCGTGCCAGTGATCGTCTACGACATTCCCTACCGCACTGGCGTACGCATGGAACGTGAAACCCTGCGCCGTATCGTGCGCCATCCACGCATTGCAGCGGTGAAGGACTGTGGTGGTGACAGCGAGACGACCATGGCCCTGATCGAGGACGGCCACGCCCAGGTGCTGGCCGGTGAAGACCTGCAGATCTTCAATAACCTGTGCCTGGGTGGGGCAGGGGCCATTTCAGCCTCCGCACATGTGCGCGCCGACCTGTACGTACGCATGGTGCAGCAGGTTGACAGCGGCGATTGGGCCGCCGCGCGTGGTACGTTCTACCAGTTGCTGCCCTGGATCAAAGTGGCCTTTGCCGAGCCCAACCCGGCCGTGGTCAAGGCGGCGTTGCAGCTGCAAAGCCTGATTGCAGCCGAGCTGCGCGAGCCCATGCAGGCCTGCACGCATACCACCCGAGACAAGCTGCAAAGCGTGCTGTGTTCACTCGGCGCCTGAAGCGGCAACGGTTGATGGCGGGTTGACAAGCCGCCACACCCGGCATATACCGTTGGTTGTCAGGAGCCGCGCATCAATGGCGATGTCGCTGCCTCCACACCGAACCCCAAAGAGCAAATGAGCTCTCTCCGCATGCGGAGAGGGCTTTTTTTCGTCCCTGAAAAATAACAACAAGAGGTGTTCAACATGCGTCATGGTGATATTTCCAGCAGCAATGACACCGTCGGCGTTGCCGTGGTCAACTACAAGATGCCGCGCCTGCATACCCGCGATGAAGTGCTCGAAAACGCCAGGAAGATCGCCGACATCATTGTCGGCATGAAGCAGGGGCTGCCGGGCATGGATCTGGTGATTTTTCCAGAGTACAGCCTGCAGGGCATCATGTATGACCCGGCCGAAATGATGGAAACCGCCGTGGCCATACCCGGCGTGGAAACCGAAGTGTTCGCCCAGGCCTGCCGCAAGGCCAATGTCTGGGGCGTGTTTTCGCTGACCGGCGAGCGCCATGAAGAGCACCCGCGCAAATCCCCCTATAACACGCTGGTGCTGATCGACAACAATGGCGAGATCGTGCAGAAGTACCGCAAGATCATCCCCTGGTGCCCGATCGAGGGCTGGTACCCGGGCGACCAGACCTACGTTGCCGATGGCCCCAAGGGCCTGAAGATCAGCATGATCATCTGCGATGACGGCAACTACCCGGAAATCTGGCGCGATTGTGCCATGAAAGGCGCCGAGCTGATCGTGCGCTGCCAGGGTTACATGTACCCGGCCAAGGACCAGCAGGTGCTGATGGCCAAGGCCATGGCGTGGGCTAACAACTGCTACGTTGCAGTGGCCAACGCCGCGGGCTTCGATGGTGTGTACTCCTACTTCGGTCACTCGGCAATCATCGGTTTCGATGGCCGTACACTCGGCGAGTGCGGTGAAGAGGAGATGGGTATCCAGTACGCCCAGCTGTCGATCTCGCAAATTCGCGATGCGCGGCAGAACGACCAGTCGCAAAACCACCTGTACAAGATCCTGCACCGTGGCTACAGCGGTATGCATTTGTCTGGCGACGGCGACCGCGGCATTGCCGAATGCCCATTCGAGTTCTACCGCACCTGGGTGCTGGATGCCGAGAAGGCCCGCGAGAACGTCGAGGCCCTGACCCGGCGTACCTCGGGGGTGGCGCAGTGCCCGGTCGGCAGCCTTCCGTACGATGCCAAGGAAAAGGAAGCCCGCTGACGGGGTTGCCCGGCGTGCCTGCGGGCACGCTGTTTCACAAAGCGAGGGGAAGACCATGCCGTTCTTGAATGACCTGCTGGAGCAGACGCGTCGCGATGCGTCCTCCAGTGCTGCACTGAGTGCCGAAAACTGCCACACCCGGGCAATCGTCGAGACCCACCTGCGCAGTGAAGACACCCTGCAGTCGCGTTTCCGCTTCGATGTCGCTGCCGTCATGCAGGTAGTACGCAACGAAGTGCTGGGCCAGGACGAAGCCTTGCAGGCCATCGAAGATGTGCTCACGGTGGTGCGTGCGGATATTCTCGACCCGCGCCGCCCGCTGTTCACGGCATTGTTCCTCGGCCCGACCGGGGTCGGCAAGACCGAGGTCGTGCGTGCCCTGGCCCGCGCCCTGCACGGTGATGCCGATGCCTTCTGCCGGGTCGACATGAACACGCTGGCCCAGGAACACTACGCCGCTGCTCTGACCGGCGCACCACCGGGCTATGCTGGCGCCAAGGAAGGCCGCACGCTGTTTGACCAGGCGCTGCTGGACGGGAGCCAAGGGCGCCCAGGGATCGTGCTGTTCGATGAGCTGGAGAAGGCCAGCAAGGAGGTGTCCCAGGCGCTGCTCAATGTGTTCGACAATGGCCTGCTGCGCTTGGCCTCCGGTGAAAAGAGCTTCAATTTCCGTAACACACTGGTGTTCATGACCAGCAACCTGGCGGCAGACGAAATACGCCAGCACCGGCTGGGCCCGCTGGCGCCGCTGCGGCGTCTGCTTGGCCTGCAGGCAGGGCGCCGCGAGCGTTTGCTGGGGTTGGTGCGGCGGCGCCTGGTGAAGCGTTTTTCTGCCGAGTTCGTCAACCGCATCGACAGCACTGTGGTGTTCAATGCCATCGAACAGGAGGTGAGCGAGCGCATCATTGAACTGGAGGTGTCGCGCCTGAACCGGCGTCTTGCCAAGCATCACTGCCGCCTGCAGCTGGATGCGGCGGTGGTTGGCAAGCTGGCCAGCGAAGGCCATGACCTGGAGTTTGGCGCGCGTGCACTCAAGCGCTTTATCCGCCATGAGCTGGAAGTGCCACTGGCCGAGTACCTGCTTGGTAACCGCATCCCATGCCAGGCAGAAGTGACGTGCATGACGGTGGCCGGCCACCTTGAGCGCGGGCGCATCCGTTTTTCGTTGCCGACATGACAGTTGTCACAGGATGGTGTGATGAGTAGACAAGACAGGCAATTGAAGGTGGGCTTGCTGTTCGCCGAAACCGGCGTTACCGCAGCCATTGAACGCTCGCAGCGCTGTGGCGCGCTGCTGGCGGTCGAACAGGTTAACCGCGAGGGGGGCGTACTTGGCGAACCGGTTCTGACCCTGGTCGGTGACCCCGGGGGCGACCCGGACCGTTATCGCAATCTGTGTGACGACTATGTGCGCAACCACGGTGTGCGCCTGATGCTCGGCTGCTACATGTCGCACACCCGCAAAGCCGTGATGCCCGTCATCGAGCGCGCCGATGGCTTGCTGTTCTATCCCACGCCCTATGAGGGCTTCGAGTACTCGCCCAATATCATCTACGGCGGGCCGGCACCTAACCAGAATAGCGCGCCACTGGCGGCATACCTGACACGTCATTACGGCGCCAGGGTCGCCTTCGTCGGTTCCGACTACATCTACCCGCGGGAAAGCAACCATGTCATGCGCCACCTGTACAAGCAGCATGGTGGCGAAGTGGTGGAAGAAGCCTACATGCCCCTGTACCCCTCGGCCGATGACCTGGCCCAGGTGGTCGAGCGGGTGGTGCGTTCTGCCCCTGACGTGGTGTTCTCGACCGTGGTCGGTACGGGGACGGCAAGCTTCTACCAAGCAATGGCGCAGCGCTATGGTAATGGCCCTCGGCCGCCGATCGCCAGCTTGACTACCAGCGAGGCAGAAATTGCCGAAATGGGGGCCGAGGCAGCCCGTGGCAACATCGTCGTGGCACCCTACTTCACCAGCGTCGAGTCACCGCAAAGCAACGCATTCGTCAGTCAGTGCCGTGCGTTCTTTCCGGCCGATGTGCGGATCACTGCCTGGGCCGAGGCGGCGTATTGCCAGATGCGCATGCTGTGCCAGGCGGTAAATGCCACCGGCAGCCTGGAGGTGGAGGTAATCCGCAATCACCTGTACCACGCGAGCATGGATAGCCCCCAGGGCAGGGTGCAGGTGGAGCAGCAGAACAACCACTCGCACCTGTTTTCACGTATCGGCGAGATCGATGCGCGCGGGCAGATCTGCATCAAATGGCAATCGCCTACGACCATCCGCCCTGACCCCTATGTGGTGGTTCACAACCTGGACGACTGGACCGTGAGCATGATGGGAGGCGGCCCCTCATGAGCACGTCGAACATCCTGAACACGTTGCGTGAACTGCACGTGGGCATCGTTTGTCCGCCCAGTGAAATCACTGATGCCCTGGTGTTGCAACTGATGCGTATCGGCTGCTCGGTGAAGCAGTGCTGGCCACCGCCCAAGGCGTTCGACACCCACACCGACCTGGTGTTTTGCGGGGTGTTCGAAGGCCGCCACCATGCCGAGCTGGGCAAGCTGCTGGCGCAGGGCGGCGTACGCCTGACCGCCATCGCCTTGGTGGAGTACGAGAGCCCGACCATTCTTTCGCAAATCCTGGAGCTGGGGTGTCACGGCGTGATGGTACTGCCTTTGGACAACCACAAGGTGCTTCCGGCGTTGGTGTGCGCCAGAAGCAACAGCGAAGCCCAGGCCCGCTTGATGCAGAAGAATGCCCAGTTGCAGGAGCGTCTGGAGCACCAGGCCGACATCAACAAGGCCAAGGTCCTGCTGATGGCGGCCCAGCGCTGGCAGGAGCCTGAAGCTCATGCCTACTTGTCGAAAGAGGCGATGAAACAGCGGCTGTCGATGCTGGAAATGGCAAGAAAAACCCTAAAACAATTCGAATGAGAAGAGGTTGCCATGTTGTACGGACTGGTTCTGCTGTATGTGGGTGCAGTGTTGTTCATCAACAGCATCTGGCTGATGGGGCGTATCACTGACCGCGAAGTGGCGGTGATCAACCTGTTTGTCGGTTTGCTCAGCCTGTTGGTGGCGGTCTACCTGATCTTCGTGGTGGGCTCGGCCGAAGGCATCAAGGCCGGTGCCTTGACCCTCCTGTTCGCCTTTACCTACCTGTGGGTGGCCGCCAACCAGGTGCTGCAGGTTGATGGGCGCGGGCTAGGCTGGTTCTGCCTGTTCGTCAGCGTGACGGCGCTGGTGGTGACAGTCAGTTCCATCCCTGGCGCCGAAGGGCTGTTGAAGGTATGGGATGTGCTGAACTGGGCGGCGTGGACGGTGTTGTGGTTCAGCTTTTTCCTGTTGCTGGCGCTGGCCAGGAAGATCCAGCGTCTGGTGGCGGCAATGACTCTGCTGTGCGCGATCTTCACAGCTTGGGTGCCCGGGTTGCTGATCTTGTGGCAGCAGATGGGCTGACGACCGTGCGCACCCCGGCTGGAAGAGGCCTCCAGCACCTGGGTGTCGTGGTGCACGGCCTGGAACCATGGGTTCGCACTATCAGCCCGGCACGTAGGGCAGCAGCCGCTCGGTCTCTTTCTTCACTAC
The DNA here is from genome assembly GCF_043103245.1 of Pseudomonas sp. YQ_6. Classification (NCBI taxonomy): domain Bacteria; kingdom Pseudomonadati; phylum Pseudomonadota; class Gammaproteobacteria; order Pseudomonadales; family Pseudomonadaceae; genus Pseudomonas; species Pseudomonas sp. YQ_6. The sequence continues at coordinate 38,015 of NZ_JBICJR010000014.1, read as the reverse complement.
GGCGTAGCATTCACAGCTCAGCAGTTCCAGGCGTGATCTGTCGAGCACCCTGATCTGCCCGCGGTTGTACTCGATCACCCCCAGACGCTGCAGCTTGCCTGCAGCATCGGTCACACCCTCGCGGCGAACGCCCAGCATGTTGGCGATCAGTTCCTGAGTCATGCACAGGCGATCACCCGGCAGGCGGTCAAGCGACAATAACAGCCAGCGGCACAACTGTTGGTCGATGGAGTGATGCCGGTTGCACACCGCGGTTTGCGCCATCTGGGTGATCAATGCCTGGGTGTAGCGCAGCATGAACGTCATCAGCTCGCCATGGCGGTTGAACTCGTCCTTGAGCCTTTGCACGGGCAGGCGATAGGCATGCCCTGCGCTTTGTACGATGGCCCGGCTGGGTGTGCTTTCACCACCCATGAACACGGCAATGCCCACTAGCCCTTCGTTACCTACCACCGAGATTTCGGCCGAGGCGCCGTTTTCCATCACATACAGCAGCGAAACGATGGCATCGGTCGGGAAGTGGACGTGGCGCAGGGTGTCCCCGGACTCGTACAGGGCCTTGCCCAAGGGCAGGTTCACATGCTCCAGGTCCGGCTCCAAACGGCTGAACGTCTCTGACGACAGTGCAGCCAACAAGTGGTTGCTTTGGGGTTTTTGCGTGGGTTGCATGCGTAGGACCGTAGACGGAGTCGTGTCGGTACAAGCTTAGCCTAGCGGGGCCGAAGCTTCCGTCTGCGCGGTCATGGCGCGCCCAGCGGTTCAGCAGGCAGGCATGGAGCAGCCCGACACTGGGCGATGACGTGGTGCATGCGCCCGTCGTCCTTCAGCTGAAGCTTGGCTTCGGCGAGCTGCTCGCCGTCCAGGCTCAGGATCAGCTCGCTGCCGCTGTCGCGTACCTCGATCCGGTAATGGGCGCTACCAAAGCGGTAATGCAGCACATAACCTGGCCAGCCTGCCGGCAACAGTGGCTGCAGGCGCAGGGTGTCGCCACTGCGTTGCAGCCCCAGCAGGTTTTCTACGATCAACCTGTACATCCAGCCGGCAGAGCCGGTGTACCAGCTCCAACCACCCCGCCCGGCGTGGGGCGCAACTGCATAGACGTCGGCGGCCATGACATAGGGTTCGACCTTGTAGGTATCGATCAGCGCGTTGCAGCTCTGGCGCACCGGGTTGATCAGACGCAGCAGCTCCCAGGCCTTGTCGGCCTCGCCCAGGTGCGCATAGGCCATGCTTGCCCAGATCGCCGCATGGGTGTACTGACCGCCGTTTTCCCGCACCCCTGGCAGGTAGCCCTTGATGTAGCCAGGGTCCAGGGTGCCCTTATCGAAGGGCGGGTCGAGCAGTTTGACGATGCCAATGTCGCGGCGCACCAGGTGGCTGTCCACCGCGGCCATGGCCAGACGCGCACGCTCGGGCGACGCGACGCCCGACAGCACTGCCCAGCTTTGCGCGATTGAGTCGATCCGGCATTCCTGATTGCTCGCCGACCCCAACACTTGACCATCGTCAAACCAGGCGCGGCGGTACCAGCCGCCGTCCCAGGCGTGCGCTTCCAGGTTTTCGGCGAGTGCGGCGGCCTGGATGGTGCAGCGCAGCGCAAAGGCGCTGTCGCCCTGGCGCAGGGCAACGCTGCCAAATGCCCGCAGCACCTCGTAGCCAAAAAAGCCCAACCACACGCTTTCGCCTTGCCCTTGTTCGCCAACCCGGTTCATGCCGTCGTTCCAGTCGCCGCTGCCCATCAACGGCAGGCCTTGGGCCCCGCACTGCAGACCGTGGTCGAGGGCGCGCTGACAATGCTGGTACAGACTCTCGATCAGGGCCGAGTGGCCAGGCAGGTCGTAGTAGGACTCTTCGCCGGCGTTGAGCGGGCGCCCTTCCAGGTAGCCGACCGGCTCGTCAAGCACCGCGTAGTCCCCGGTGGTCTCTACGTAGCGGCTGGCTGCCAGCGGCAGCCATAGCAGGTCGTCCGAGCAGCGGGTGCGCACCCCGCGCTGCAGTGGTGGATGCCACCAGTGCTGCACGTCGCCTTCGGCATACTGATGCGCAGCGCACGCCAGCAGATGTTGGCGCGCCGCCGCCGGAGCGGCATGGACCATGGCCATACTGTCCTGCAACTGGTCGCGAAATCCGATGGCACCGCCGGACTGGTAGAAGCCGCTGCGTGCCCAGAACCGACACGCGATCACCTGGTACATCAACCAGCCGTTGGCCAGCACATCCAGTGCAGGTTCTGCCGTCTCGATCTGCACGGTATCCAGTGTCCGCCGCCAGTAGGCGCTGACCTTGTCAAACTCGCCCAATGCGGTCTGCACGCCCCGGTATTGCTGGACGTAGCGGGTGGCGGCTTGGGCGTCCCGGGCGGCGCCCAGGCGGAACACCACTTCCCGACTTTCGCCAGGCTCCAGCTGCAGCGCCACTTGCAGTGCCGCGCATGGGTCCAGACCGCCGCCGATACGCCCCGACAGCCGTGACTGGCGCATGCCCAAGGGGGCCTGGCAATCGCCGTTGCGCCCCAGGAATTCGCCGCGATCACAGGTCAGGCCCTGTATCGGCAGGTCGCAATCGAGAAAGGCCACTTGCGTGGAGTATTCCACTGCGTAGCTGTTTCGGGCAAACAGCGCACCACTGAAAGGATCGGTTTCACTGACCACGTGCATGGCGGTTTTGCCAGGCAGGTCGCCCAGCACCCACTCGACGAAGCAGGTCACCGACAACCGGCGTACCCGTGTCGAAGTGTTGTGCAGTTTGAGCCGGCTGAACTTCACCGGTGCATCCAGCGCCACATGCACCCAGAGCTCGCTGCGCAGGTCCTGCTCAGCATATTCGAACACGCTGTAGCCAAAGCCGTGGCGGGTGCAGTAACGGCCAGGGCCTGGGCAGGGCTGCGGAGTCGGTGACCAGTACTCGCCGCTGTCCTCGTCGCGTAAGTAGAGGGTTTCGCCACTGGCGTCGGTAACTGGGTCGTTGTGCCAGGGCGTCAACCGGTACTCGTGGGCGTTCTCGTACCAGGTGTAAGCGCTGCCGGCCTCGGAGACGACGCTTCCGAAGTACGGGTTGGCCAGGATGTTGACCCACGGCGCCGGCGGCGGTGAGCCGGGTAACTGCGCAATGACGTACTCGCGGCCGTCGGCGCTGAACCCGCCATAGCGGTTGCCCAGCATCTGCGTGGGTTGCTCGGTCGGTGAATGGCTGGCGGGTGCCGGCCGTCGGCTGGCCGGTTTGTCCTGAGGAGCCGGAGGCACCGCTGGCTGGCGACGCAGGTGCAGTTGCTCCTCCAGCGTGCCGAGATTGTCGTTGAGTACCAGCCGCGCTACCGACAAGGTCAATAGCCGGTCCTCGGCAGACAGTTGCTGCGCGGGCCGTACAAAAATGCCGCCGGGGCGGTCGAGCAGGGCCGCTTCGCTGCCGGAGACGACGATCCCCATGATCAGCTCCTGCAATTGCTGGCGGTAACCGGCCTGGTCTTCGTTCCAGATCAGCAGGTCGAGCGCCAGTCCTTTCTGGCGCCAGTAGGCATGGGCGAGCACCATCTGCTTGACCAGATGAATGTTGGCCGGGTCGCCGATCTGTACCAGCACGATCGGCAGGTCGCCTGACAAACCTTGGCCCCACAGGCCGGACTGGTTGCGCCGGTTGCTGGCCAGCAGCGCTGCGTTGGGCCGCAGGCTGGCGTTGGGATAGAGCACCGAGGCGGCCATCTGTTCGAACAGCCGGGCGTCGGCCAGCGAGCCGTTGAGCTGGTGCAGCAGCACCTGACTGTGCGGCCAGGCGAGGTCGAACACCCGATCGGCCAAGTGCCGGTCGCGGTACTTGCCGATCAGCTGCAGGCAGGCATCCCGGCTTTCGGCGACGCCTGTGACCAGGTCAACCGTGGCCGCATGGCCGGGCATCAGGGTGATGCGGCAGCGGATGGCCACGATCGGGTCCAGCACAGCCCCTGCGCTATCGGACAACACCGCGTTGTCACGGTCCATGGCCGCCGGCCTCGCCAGAGTGCGCCCTCGCCCGATGAAGCGGGCCCGATCGGTTTCGTAGGACAGCGCCTCGATATCGGCCCCGTGCACCGCGAGCACGTGGCACATCCACGGCACGGCGTCCTGCTGCGAGCGCGGACGCCGCGTGCAGAGAATGGCTTGCAGCGGGCGGATCAGTTCGGTCTGGATGAACAGCTTGCTGAAAGCCGGGTGCAGGGCATCGCTCAAGGCTGGTGCCAACACCACTTCGGCGTAGCTGGTCAGCTCCAGGGTGCGGGGCTGGTCGCCGTGGTTGGTCAGATGCAGACGTCGCAGTTCGATGTCGTCTTCCGGCGACACGGCAATTTCGGTGTGGCAGTCGAAGTCGCGCTCACGCACGCGAAACTCCGCGCGGCCGTCGCTGAAAATCGCTTCCTGGAGTTTTGTGCGGTGTCGTGTCGGCTGGTAGGTGGTGGACCAGTAGGCGCCGCTGGCGACATCGCGCAGGTAGCAGAAGTTGCCCAGGTCGTCGCGGCTGGCGTCTTCGCGCCAGCGGGTCACCGCCAGCGTGCTGCGCTGGCTGTAGCCACTGCCCACGTGGTTGACCATGACGTGGTAACGGCCGTTGGACAGCAGTTGCACGGCCGGATGGGCGCGGTTTGGCTCGCTGAACACCCGCAGCCGTGCCTCGGGGGCGCGCTCTGCGGCATCCTCGGCCGGGGTCTGGAGGGTATGCAGGTACGGCGCGGCGGTTTTCGGTACGCGCTCCTGCAACAGCAGCATGCTGGCCTGGAACTGCGGGTCGGAGGCGAAACGCCGTTGCATGGGCTTGTTCAGCAACAAAGCAGTCAGGGCCAGGAAACTCATGCCCTGATGGTGGGCCATGAAGGAGCGGATCACGACGGCGTCCTGCCCGGGGGGCAGGCGTGCCTCGCTGTAGTCCACGGCCTCGTAGAGTCCGAAGCGGCCAGCCAGGCCTAGCGTGGCCAGCCGCTGCAGGTTGTGGCAGGCGGCAGCGGGCTCCACCATCAGGGCCAGTGCGCTGGCATAGGGCGCGACCACCCGCTCTTCACCCAAGCCACGTTTAAGGCCAAGCCCCGGTACGCCGAACGCCCGGTACTGGTAATTGAAATGGGCGTCCAGCGCATTGTAGGCCGATTCCGAGACCCCCCAGGGCAGGCCCGACAGCCTGCCATGTTCGATCTGCCGTTTGACGGCGGCATGGCAGGTCTGGTCGAGTAGCGTGCCCTCATAGTTCGGCATCACCAGCAGCGGCATCAAGTACTCGAACATCGAACCGGACCAGGACAGCAACACGGGGACGCCTGCATTGCTGGTGAGCAGCCGGCCGAGGGCGAACCAGCTGTCCTGAGGCACCTGGCCCTGGGCGATTACGACGAAGTTGGTTAGACGCATCTCCGAAGCCAGCAGGTCGTAGAACGCGGCGTCCAGGCGTTGTTCGTCGGCGTTGTAGCCGATGGCGAACAGGTCGCGTTGGCTGTCGTACAGGAGGCTGAAGTCCATGCTGGCCAACGCTTCAATGCGGCTGGCAAGGGCGTGTGCCTGGGCGATGCGCTGGCGGGCAACCGCCTTGACGTTGGCCACCGCCGGGCGCTCGGGGGGAGGCCACTGGTCTGCGTCGAGCTCTGCAAGCTGGCGCCAGGTCAGCAGCCCTTGGGGAGCTTGATCGTTGCCCGGGGGCAATTGCAGCCGCTGCAGTTCGCAACTCAGGTCCACACATTGCGCATGCAGGGCATTCAGCCAGAACGCCCGGTCTTCAGCAGCTTCTGCCTCCTGCGCAAAGGCCGCTGGCTGTGTGATCAGCGCCTGCAACTGTTCGGCCAGCCTCGGCAGCAGCGTGGCGGGCACGTTGCCCACCTGTCCATGAGCGTGCCATACCTGTTCGCGCAAGGCCTTGATCGGCTGGGCGTCAGCGTTTGTGCGGGTATAGGCGTCCAGCAGCGTATCGAAGGTGTCAAGCAACCCCTGGGTAACGCGCCGGTCTGTCTGGGGCGTGTCGGCCATTTCCAGCAGGCCGGGCCTGAGTGTCAACAGCAGGGCGGCCAGGTTGCCGCTGTCTACGCTCGAGACATAGAGCGGTGACAGCGGCTTGAGGGTCTGGGTGTCGTACCAGTTGTAGAAGTGCCCTTTGAAACGCTCCAGGCGGCCCATGCTGTCGAACATGCAGGCCAGGCGCTCGAACAAGCGGCCAGCACTGAGGTAGCCGAAGTCGTGGGCCGCCAGGTGCGAGAGCAGGGCCATGCCCATGTTGGTCGGTGAGGTGCGGTGAGCGATGCTGGCGAAGGGTGGCGCCTGGATGTTGTCGGGTGGCAGCCAGTTGTCGGCAGGGCCGACGTAGCTGTCGAAGAAGGCCCAGTTGGCGCGGGCAAGCCGATGCAGGAAGGCCAGGTCCTCTGCACCGGGCATGAATGCAGCGCGGCCACTCGAGCGGCCAAGCCACCAGGCCAGCGCCGGGCCGAGCAGCCACAGGGCAAGCACCGGCGAGGCAATCAGCAGTACCATCGGCTGCATCGCCAAGGCTCCGATCAGCACCGCCACCAGGGTCGCTTGCCCCCATTGTTCGCGATACACCGCTTTCAGGGTATCTGCACTGTTGCGCTCGTCCTCGCGCGAGGGGTTCCATTGCAGCAGGCGTTGTTTGCTGACCGCCAGACGCCACAAGGTGCGGAGGATGGCATCCAGGCTGTAGCAGGTCTCGAAGGGTAACCAGGCCAGCGACAGGCCGGCACGTACAAAGTGTTTACCCGAGGTGCGCAAAGCTGCCAGAAGGTGTTCTGACAGAGGTACATCGGTGGTCTTGCCCAGTACTTCAAGCAGCGAATCCAGCAAGGGGCGCGTCATCAGCAAGGCCAGCAGGGCGAGCGTCCAGGCGAGCGGCGTGGTACTGGCCAGCCAGCCCCACAGCAGCAGTGCCAGCAGCGCGGCCGGCTCCAGGCTGCGGCGCAGGTTGTCGAAGATCTTCCAGCGCGACAAAGCGCTGAGTGGGCTTTGCACCTGGCCTTGGGTGCCGGTGTGCAGCCATGGCACCAGCCATGGCAGCAGTTGCCAGTCGCCGCGTATCCAGCGGTGTCGGCGTTTGCTGTCAGCGCTGTAGCGGGACGGGTAGGTTTCGAACAATTGCACATCGCTGAGCAGGCCCGAGTGCGCGTAGCAACCTTCGATCAGGTCATGGCTGAGTACACGGTTGTCGGCAAAACGGCCCTCCAGTGCCTGCTCGAAGGCGTCCACCGCATAGATACCTTTGCCAATGAAGGAACCGCTGAGAAACAGGTCCTGATAAACGTCCGAAACCGCCCGCGTATAGGGGTCTACACCCGCGTCGCTGCCAAACAGGCGTGCATAGCGCGAGCGCGAGACGCTGGGCAGGCTGATGCCCACCCGCGGTTGAAGGATCGCGTAGCCTGCATGGATGCGCCCTGTGTGCGCGTCGAACCGTGGACGGTTCAGTGGGTGCTGCATGGCGCCGATGAACTGCTGGGCGGCACCGCGAGGCAATTGGGTGTCGGTGTCCAGGGTGATGACATAGCGCACGTGGCCGAGTGTTTGCAGGTCGCCGATGATACGCATGAAGCACGCGTGGCCGTGGCCGCGCAACACCATGTTCAGCTCGGCGAGCTTGCCGCGCTTGCGCTCGCGGCCCATCCAGCAGCGCTCGGCGGCGTTCCATACGCGTGGCCGGTGAAACAGGAAAAAGCGCGCGCCGCCCAGGCTTGGGTACTTATGGTTGAGGCCTCGGATGCCTTCGCTGGCCAGGTCGAGCAGCGCCTCGTCATTGGGCTGGCTCTGTTCACGGGCATCCATGAAGTCGCTGAGCAGAGCGAAGTGCAGGTGGTCGTCACGGTTGGCCAAGAAGCGTACTTCCAGCCCTTCGACCAGCTCTTCGACATCGCCGGTATTGGCCAGCAGAGTAGGCACCACCACCAGCGTGCGGGCGTCTGCGGGAATACCGGTCGTGTAGTCCATCCGCGGCAGAAAGGAGGGCTTGACGGTCAAGGTCACCAGCCAGTTCACCAGACCGATGACCAGACGGCTGGTGCACAGCAGAACCGGCAGGGCCATGGTGACCAGCACCGCGAAGGGCCACCCCGCCAGGCCAATGGCGCGTATGAAGCCCCACGCCAGCAGGCAGGAAAGCAGTGTCACAGGCACCAGATAGAACGTCAGTGGCGCCCGGTGCAGCAGGCGTTGCCAGCGCTCGGCCATCGGCACCCGCGCGGTTAGTCGCTGCTCCAGCAACGGCAGGCCGGCACCCGCCAGGTAAAAGCCCACGTGCTCAGCCGGTTCACCTGGGGCGGCGCCTGCTGCCAGGGCCAATTCGATGGCTGTGCTCGCCACCGCGGATTCGCTGAATGTGCTGTGACGCGCCAGGCGCTCGACGCTGTGCCGGTAATGGTCACGGCTGGAGAAATCCATGGCTGGATAGATGGCGGCCGGGTCGCGGCGCAGTATGTGTTCGACATGACTAAGGTGCTCGACGAACAACTTCCAGTCGATGGTCGACAGCAGGCGCAGACTGCCGATGCTGTTGCTGATGGACACCTGGTCGATGGCCTGCTGTTGGGCATCGAGCTGGACATGATGCTCGATGCTGTGCGCCGACTCGCTGAGCATCTGCTCCACCCAAAGCAGCGGCTGGGACAGCGAAACACTGTGCCCCTGCAGCCGCCTGGCCAGCTCGGCGACGAAGGCGGCCGTCATCGGCGGTTGCGAGCGGGCCATGTCGGCGACCACCAGCACCACGCTCTTGGCGTCGCGCTCGGCGGTTTCGCCAAGCCGGTCGGCCCAGACATTGGCCAGGTCGCGGTCAGCCCAGTTGGCCATGACCCGCGCCGCGACTCGGCGCAGGTTTTCTATCAGGGCCAGGCGCAGCATGATCGGGATAGCCCAGAGCTCACCCAGGGTCAGGGTGCTGGCCTGCTGATAGGCCTCGACGAAACGGCTGAAGCTTTCGGCATCGATCCGCCCGTCACCGTGGCAAATCGTCTCCAGGGCAATGTCGTAGACACGCGGCAGACCGGTCGAGGGGCCATTGTCCAACTGCGGCAGCTGCAGGCTGTAGTTGGCTGGCAGGTCGTGTTTGGCAATGCGGATGTGTGTTTCGACCAGATAAAAGTTGTCGAGCAACCACTGCGCGGCGGGTAACGCGGGGCGGGAGCTGGGCAGGGCGCCTGCGAGGGCGGTGCAACTGGTCGACAGCATCCGTTCGTTGTCGGCCAGGCGTTCAAGCAGGGCGTCGTTGGCTGGCAGCTCGCTCAAGCGGTGCTGCTGGGCCAGCCGTAGGCCGTGCTCGGCCATCTGGTCGGCGTTGTACAGCTCCGAGCGCAGCAGGCTTTCATAGGTGAAGGTATGTCGGGGCGAGCGCCAGCGCCCCGCAAGTGCGTACAGGCGTCGAATGTAGCTGCGCGCAAGAAGCCAAGGACTGTCCATGGTAGGTCGGGTTGCTGATCTGGCCTTTCAGCGTTCAGTCTGCGGGGGCGCCCGAGCAGCGTCTGTGCGTTAGCGAACAGACCCGCCGCCGCCTTGCGCCCATTCTGAATCGGCGCCGCTTGTCATGTCGCACGGTGCTTTTACCCCGGTCGACCCGGCAAGGGTGGCAACACTCGCACGCAGGAGACTTTACCTTGAACGCGTTTTTTAATTCTGCCGCAACATCCGTATGCGCCTGCACGGATGTTGCGTCACATATACGTGAGGACACTTCCGGTTTCGGGTTGCTGCTGACATCGCAGAACGGGCAGATCGCCAGCGCCAATGCGGCGTTATGTCGAATGCTGGGCTACAGGCACGAAGCCTTGGTTGGCATGCGTTTTCAGCAACTGCTTACGAGGGAAGCCAACAACCTTCATCAGCTGTACTGGCAGCCATTGATTGGGCAGTTGGGGGCGGTGGCGAGCGTCAAGTTCGATTTCGTACACCGTCTGGGCTTCACTCTGCCGCTGATGTCCAATGCCATTGCCTGCCCACGTTTGAACGGTATCGTTCATGAGCTGACCGTTTTCAACCTTGAAGGTTCGCGTTATGAGCATGATCTTCTGTGCGCGCGTCTCTTGGCAGAGCGTTGCCTGGCCAAAAATCTCCAGGCACAGCGCGCCTTGCTGTCTCGCAGCAGTCCCTGCGTGTTGCGGCGCCCGGAGCCTTCGCAATCCTTACTGGAGGCGCAAATGCTGGCGATCGTCAGCCATGACCTGCGTACGCCGTTGCACGCGATCGGCATGGCTGCCGACCTGTTGGGGAGACGCTCACATGCGGCCGATAGCCCCAGGTTGCTCAGAGTGATCAGCCGCTCTGTGACGCGCGCGCAGCGGCTGGTGGCGGCCTTGCTGGACTTCACGCTCATCCAGGCCGGGCGCGGTATCACCATCGAGTCCAAGGAGGCTGACCTGCCGCATGCCGTGGAGGGGTGCCTTGACGAGTTGCGGCTGACATTCCCAGGCCGTCAATTCAATTATCAGCATAGCGGCGGGCGCAGTGTCTGGTTCGATACCGACCGCCTGTACCAGATGATCGGTAACCTGGTGGCCAATGCGGTTGCCTACGGCGATCCTCGCACATCGGTTGACGTGACATCCTGTGTCGAGGACACGACAGCCACCCTGACGGTGCACAACAGCGGCCCGCCTGTTCCCCTTGACCTGCTGGAACACATGTTCGAGCCGTTGGTACGAGGCGAGCAGCAACTTGCGGGTGCTACCAGCATTGGCCTGGGTCTCTTTATCGTGAGCGAGATAGCGAAGGCCCATACGGGATGCGTGTCTGTCGTGTCTACACGGCAGGGCGGCACTACCTTCACTGTAAGGCTTTCGCGACAGAACACTGGCACAGGCTCGACGCTGACATTTGTCAAACCGTCGCGCTCATCGCCGAGAAGCTTTCACGCAGCATGAGCCCGTTCAGTCCTCAGGCGGCGAGGGACGTCTCATGAGCGTGCTCCTACGCCGACTGCTCCGGCAGGCGCTTTTCCATCGGCTGATACACCAGCCCGGCAAACTCGCCCACGTCGCCTGCCAGGGTGAAGCCGTAGCGTTGGTAGGCGGGTACAGAAGACAATGATGCCTTTACCGTCACCACCTCAGCGCTGGCATGCTTCAGTGCGGCGTTCATCAGGCGCTTGCCTATGCCCTGGCGTTGCAGGCCTGGTGCAATGAACAGCATCGCAACGTGACGACCTTCCTTGAGCTCGATCAGCCCCGCGATAGCGCCTTCGACAAAACAGGCCAGCATGAGGTTGTCACCTTGCATGCGCTCGGCAAACGCCTGGGGGGCTGACACCTGGGTAAAGGTCTCGATACCTTGCGCCGACAGCGTGGGTGCGACTGCCTGCATGAAGGCATCCATGCACAAGGCGCAGGCCTGGGGGAGGTCGTCAGGGGTGAGCGTGCGTACTTGCATGGTAATCGTCCTTGTCGGTTGTCCTTCTGTTGCCAACTTTAACCTGTTACGGGTTCAAGGGCCGAGCCTTGAGGCGCTAAACCGAGGTACACAGCTTGCGCTTTGATTGGCGGCATCAAACTGCCGTGGCAGCGCCCGGCTTGCTTTCGCCAATCAGGATGTCTTCGAAGAATGCCCCGACAGGTTCGGTAGGGTGGCACAGTTGTATCTCCAGCACCCACACCACCTCACTCGGGACAATCTCCACCTCGGCCAGCTTGTCCTGGCTATACAACACATGCGGGAAGTCGGCGATGCGATGCCCGGCCAGGTTGCGCTCCAGCTGCCAACCTTTGGCCTGGGCACTGCGTTCGGCGAAGTCATACAGTTCGCGCCCGGTCAGCCCGCGGCCCCAGGCCTGGCGGGTTTCGTCGAACACTTCATGCAATGCCTTGACGCAGGCGTGGTGCAGGGCGTGCTGGCCGAACACGAAAGTGTCGCCATAGTCGCCTTCATAGCCATCCCAGACTGGCCCAACATCGACCACAACGATGTCCGTAGTACGTAATACACGTTGCAGATCAATGCCTTGCCGCGGTGTCTTCACAGTGTCGGCGCCAAAACGGATGTAGGTTGGGTGCCAGGTGTGCGATGCACCCATTGCCTGCAAGGTTTGCGCGGCCATCTCCAGCGCCTGGGCTGTGGTCATGCCTGCATGCAGCTGGCTGGCGATTGCGGCCACCGCCCGTACCGACTGTTCGCGGGCAGCGAGCATGCCGTCCAGCGAATATCGTGGGCCGACCTTTTCCAGCTCAGGGTGCAGCGTGCTGGCTGATGAAGCCTGCGTTGTCAGTGCGCCGCTGGCGACAAAGGCCTCGGCAACAAAGCGATGGGGCTGTACGCCTGCCGCAAGGCATTGTTCGCGGGCCTGGGTGATCATCGTGGCATTGCCACAGGCATAGACCTGGGTTTCGTCCCAGCGATGCGTCTGGCTGAGCGCCACCTGCTGTATACGTGCCTGGGCCGAGAGCACCGGTTGCCAGCGAAAGTGTGGGTGCGCACGGCTGGACACATCGAGAAATTCGCGGTCATAAAAATCCGCCGGCGATGAGCCGCCCCAGTACAGCGTGACGTCGGCATCGCCGGCCAAGGCTCTCAGCAATAGCGGCTTGATGCCGGCGTAACCTGTGCCGGTGGCGAAAAGTATCAGCGGGCGTTGATCATCGTGCTGCCAGGTACAGGCGCCCAGCGGGCCTTCGAGCTTTACCGTTGCACCTGCTTGCAGGGTGGGCAGCAAACCTTCGGTGAACAGGCCGCCGCTGACCTTGCGGATGTGAAACACCAGTTGCCCTTGTTCCTGGGCAGGCAGGTTGGCAATGGAGAAACAGCGGCTGTCGCCGTTGTCCAGCTGGAACCGCATGTACTGGCCCGCCCGGACATCCAGCGGCTGAGCAGGCTGCAGCACCAGCTCGACAATATCTGTGCTCAGCGCGCGCTTGCCAACAACCTGTGCGAGGGTTGCCAGTGCCGGGGTGTCCAGTGACCAGCCGGGTATTTCCAGGCGCATGTCGCTGCAGGCGTGGCTCTGGCACAGCAACATCTCGTCGGCGGCCAAGGGATAGGAAGGCGGCGGTGTGTCCGCATCCCGCTGCTTGTCCTGATGCTGCCCCGACACCACCTTGACCTTGCACGAGCCGCAGGCGCCGCGGCGGCAGGAGAAGGGTACCGGCAGGCCGCTGGCGAGCATGGCATCGAGCAGCAGCTCCTGGCTGGCTTCGAAGGTTTTGCCCGAGGGCGACAATTCAATGACGTGGCGGCTTTGCATGAGCACCTCGGGGCAAATGGAGGTTCGATTGTTGCTATAGTCCAGGACCAGCAGAACCTCCAGTTTCGGATATTTCATATGGTCCAGCTTCGTAAATGGCAGCCACTGCTCAAGCTCGATGGGGCACAGGCTTCGTACCGGCAGATCGTCGAAGGGCTGGTGGCCGCAATCAGCGAGGGTCGCCTGCGCCCTGGCACGCCGTTGCCGGGCACGCGGGAGATGGCGCAACTGCTGAACGTCAATCGCAAGACCGTGATCCTCGCTTATGAGGAAGCCGAAACCAAAGGCTGGCTGCAAAGCGTGCAACGCCGGGGCACCTTTGTCAGCCAGCAGCTGGCGCCTGGCACAGCGGCCGTTTCCGGTGCCGTGCGGCCTTTTGCCCTGGCGCTGCCAGAGGAACCTGCCGTTGCCTACTTCAAGGCGAACGAACAGGCTGTAGCCCAGCAAGGGCGGCCAGGGGCCTTGTTCTTCGACAACGGCGCCTGTGACCACCGCCTGCTACCGCAGGCTGTGCTGCACCGCTATTACCGCAATGCCTTGCGCAGCAGCTTCAGCAGCAACAGCGTGCGCCACGGCAGCGAGTGCAGCAGCCGCAATCTGCGCAGCGCCCTGGCTGACATGCTGCGGCACAATCGCAGCCTGAACGTTGGCGCCGAGCATATCTGCCTGACCCAGGGGGTGCAGATGTCGCTGTCCCTCGTGGCCAGTGTGTTGCTCAAGCCGGGTGACGTTGTGCTGGTCGAGCGCCTGAGTTACCCCCCTGCCTGGGAGATCTTCCGTCAGCTGGGTGCCCGCCTGGTGACCGTGGAGCTGGACCATGAGGGCTGCCGGGTCGATCAGCTAGATGCCCTGTGCCGGCAGCACAAGGTGCGGATGATGTACATAACGCCCCATCACCAGTTCCCGACCACGGTCAGCCTGCCAGCCGGGCGCAGGCAACAGCTGCTGGAGCTGGCGCGCCAGCATGCCTTTTGCGTGGTCGAAGAAGATTACGACTACGAATACCACTTTGCCGGGCGGCCCTATCTGCCGTTGGCCAGCGACCGCCAGCAGCGGCACGTGATTTACATTGGCTCACTGTCCAAGCCTTTGGGCAGCACGTTCCGTTGCAGCTATATCGTGGCACCGGTGGAAGTGACAACCGTGCTGGAACGCAGGGCGATGCTGACCCTGGGGCAGGGCGATGCAGTCTTGCAGCAGATGTTGGCGGACCTGATCAATGATGGCGAACTGAAGAAGCACCTGCGCCGTGTCAACCGCGAGTACCGGCGCCGGCGCGAGACCTTGTTGGGATGCTTGCGCGATGGGTTCGGCGAACAGATCAGCGTGCAGGCGCCAGAAGGTGGCCTGGCGCTGTGGGTGAGGTTTGCCGATGAGATCAACGTGGATCAGTTGGTCGACAAAGCGCTGGAACGGGACCTGGTGGTGCGCAGTGGGCAACAGTTTTCACCGTTTGGTCATGCCGAGAATGCCTTGCGCCTGGGGTTTGCATCGCTGGATGCGGATGAGATCCGGCGGGCGACCCAACGCCTGGCAGACGCAGCGAAAGTGGTGGGCAAGGCGCGGTGGCTGTAGGCACGGCCTTCTGTCGCGACAGGGGATGGCAGGGGCTTCGCCCTTGTTCGCGGGCGAGCTCGCAGTGATCGCGCTGGCCTCAGGATTTGTGTAAGAGGGTTACTCCTCAAGAACCCCGTGGCCTTTTGGATGTTCAGCAAGGCAGCAGTTCCTGCCTGGCAATGCGGTAGCCTGAATGCCCACTCAGGAACAGCGGGTCCTAGGCGTCACACCCCACCACAGATGCAGCGCGCCGGGTCGCATACGATAGTTTTCCCACGCCTTGTCGCGCGCCTTATATAGTGGCGGGCTTTTACCGATTGAAGTCAAAGGAGTGGCAAACATGCGCGTACTAACCCTGCTTGCGGCAATAGGAGCCAGCTTGTCGCTGTCCTCCACGTTGGCAGCACCGAGCCAGGCAGTGCCAGCGCCTGGTGAGCGCATTTCGGTGCAGGTCGAAGGCGCGGGGCCGGACGTTATCCTGATCCCTGGGCTGGCTTCATCACGTGAGGTATGGGCGGGGCTCGCCACTACCCTGCGCCAGCAGTACCGCCTGCATCTGGTGCAGGTTGCAGGTTTTGCCGGCTCGCCTGCCGTGCCTTCTGTAGACGGTCGCGTGGCCGCTCCCGTTGCCGAGGCTGTTGCAGATTATATCCGCAGCCAGCACCTAGAGGCGCCAGCCATCGTTGGCCATTCGCTGGGCGGTGAAGTCGCGCTGATGCTTGGCGCACGCCACCCCGAGCGGGTAGGGCGGCTGATGGTTGTCGATGCGCTGCCGTTCTACACGTTACTGATCGATCCCACGGCAACTGCCGAAACGGCTTCGGCGCAGGCTGGTACAGTGCGCAGCGCGATGTTGGCGGCCCCGGCAGTGCAGGCCGAGGCCATGCAGCGCGTGGCCATCGACCGGTTGGCCAAGACGGCAGCGGTCAGGCCCGCACTGGTTGATGCGGCGCTGCGCTCGGACCGCCAGGCAGTAGCCGACGCCACCCATGAACTGATGATCACCGACCTGCGCCCCGAACTTGGCGATATCCAGGCACCGCTGGAGGTCGTGTATGCCTATGACTCCATGTATGGCATACCCGCTGCCAGCGTTGACGCAACCTTCGTTAAGGCCTATGCCGGTGCGCGGGGTGTCACCTTCAAGCGTATAGATGGCAGCTTCCACTTCATCATGCTGGATCAACCGCAGGCGCTCGCCGAGGCGGTAGTGGACTTCCTCAGGCGTTGAGGTTGGCCTCAACGCATTCCGTTCGGTTACCGCACATAACCGCATCTCGGCGCCTCAAGCCTGCGCCAGCGCCTCCGATAGCAGCACACCCACCATCGAATCATCGATCAGAAGTGGTGCCAACAAGGAGTACTGCCCGCATGCTTGCCAACCTGAAAATTCGCACCGGAATGTTCTGGGTGTTGTCGCTGTTCAGCCTGACCCTGCTGTTTTCGACTGCCAGTGCCTGGTGGGCTGCCGTGGGTAGCGACCAGCAGATCACTGAACTGGACCAGACTGCGCACCAGTCGGACCGGTTGAACAATGCGTTGCTGATGGCAATTCGCTCCAGCGCCAACGTGTCTTCGGGCTTTATCGAGCAGTTGGGTGGCCATGACGAGAGTGCAGGCAAGCGCATGGCGCTGTCGGTGGAGCTGAACAACAAGAGCCAGGCGCTGGTCGACGAATTTGTCGAAAACGCCCGTGAACCCGCCCTTCGCGTGCTGGCAACCGAGCTGCAGGCTACCTTTGCCGAATACGCCAAGGCGGTGGCCGGGCAGCGCGAAGCGACCCGCCAGCGTTCGCTGGAGCAGTACTTCAAGGTCAACAGCGATGCCGGTAATGCCATGGGGCGGTTGCAAACCCTGCGCCAGCAGCTGGTGACCACACTGAGCGAACGTGGCCAGCAAATCATGCTCGAGTCCGACCGGCGCCTGGCCCGGGCACAATTGCTGAGCTTGTGCCTGCTGGGCATGACCGTGGTGCTGGCGGTGCTGTGCTGGGCGTTCATTGCCCAGCGTGTGTTGCACCCCCTGCGTGAAGCCGGCGGGCATTTCCAGCGCATTGCCAGTGGCGACCTGAGTGTGCCGGTGCAAGGGCAGGGCAACAACGAGATCGGCCAACTGTTCCATGAGCTGCAGCGCATGCAGCAGAGCCAGCGCGACACTCTGGGGCAGATCAACAACTGTGCCCGGCAGCTGGACGCCGCCGCCTCGGCGTTGAACGCGGTCACCGAGGAAAGCGCCAACAACCTGCGTCAGCAGGGGCAGGAGCTGGAGCAGGCCGCCACCGCCGTGACCGAAATGACCACGGCAGTGGAGGAGGTTGCGCGCAACGCGATCACCACCTCGCAAACCACCAGTGAATCCAACCAGCTGGCCGCGCAAAGCCGCCGGCAAGTCAGCGAAAACATCGACGGCACCGAAGCGATGACCCGCGAGATCCAGACCAGCAGTGCGCACCTGCAGCAGTTGGTGGGGCAGGTGCGGGACATCGGCAAGGTGCTGGAAGTGATCCGCTCGGTGTCCGAGCAAACCAACCTGCTGGCGCTCAATGCTGCCATCGAGGCGGCCCGTGCCGGTGAGGCTGGGCGCGGCTTTGCGGTGGTGGCGGATGAGGTGCGCACACTGGCCTATCGCACGCAACAATCGACCCAGGAAATCGAGCAGATGATCGGCAGCGTGCAGGCGGGGACCGAAGCTGCGGTAGCATCCATGCAGGCCAGCACCAACCGCGCCCAGTCGACACTGGACGTGACCCTGGCCTCGGGGCAAGTGCTGGAGGGCATTTACAGTGCGATCGGCGAAATAAACGAGCGCAATCTGGTCATTGCCAGTGCGGCCGAAGAGCAGGCTCAGGTGGCGCGAGAAGTAGACCGCAACTTGCTGAACATCCACGAACTGTCCAACCATTCCGCGGCGGGTGCGCAGCAGACCAGCGAGGCGAGCAAGGCGTTGTCGGGGCTGGTGGGGGAGATGACGGCGTTGGTGGGGCGGTTCAAGGTTTGAGGCGCTGCGCCTGCGTGGAACATTAAGATAAGGTTAAACTTATTTAAAGTTCCCCTTACGGGTTGACTTCGATACTACGCTTGAATAAAGTTCGACCGCCCCGAGCGCGGGGCCTTTTTTCCCTTCACTGAAGAATTCAATGGACACAGTATCTTGTCGCTGCCTGACCCTTGCCGAATGGCCTGGTCAGGCACTTGAACCGGAACACCGGTCCCGACACCCTGGTCGGGCAAGCCGCGCCAGAGCCTGATGCTCCGCCGTGACTTGCCGCCGCCGGTGTTGGCCGGTTGGAGGCAAGCTCATGAACCTCACTTCATTCGTTTCACATCGCCAGCCTGCGTGCCTTGCGCCGCAGCAGACCGGCGTCTGGCCGCGGCGTCTGCACGGCTACCTTGACCACCACCAGGAACCCCCAAGTAGATGCGGGGTGCTGGCGCGTCTTCATGCACGCTTGAGCCCCCGCACTTCTCACTGAATAAAAGATATTGAACGGTATCTTTGTGCTCGAACTTTTTACGTTAAAAGTTCGCGGGATAACTATTGCCTTGTGTTTATGAAAAGGAATCAAACCATGGATTGCGCGAGTAGAAAGTTCGCTGCCGAAACAACTTCCGACTCTCGGCAGCGGACAGACAACTGTCGGAAAGAACCAGCATTATTCAGCGACCCGACATGCCTTCGTTCACCGCCTGAGTGAAACGTCTGTGTGTCGTGCCGCCGCAGCGGCAGGAGCACAGCAACATGACTGTCAAACACCGTAACACCTCATCGGCCAAGGCCGAACGCGAAACCCGCCTGTCCACCCGCGCCGCCCGTGAAGCGCGCAATGGCCTGGCGGTCACCCTCGCCAACCTCGATGCCAGCGAACAGGGCCTGACCGAGCACGAAGCAGCCAAGCGCCTGGCGCGCGATGGGGCCAACCAGGTTGCCCACGACCCGCAACCCCACGCCCTGGTGCAGCTGCTCAAGGCCCTGAACAACCCGTTCATCTATGTACTGCTGACCCTGGCCGGGATCAGCTTCGTCACCGACTACTGGCTGCCGGTCAGTGCAGGAGAAGCAGACGACGCCGACCTGACCAAGGTCATCATCATCATGACCATGGTCAGCCTCAGCAGCCTGCTGCGCTTCTGGCAGGAGTACCGCTCGAACAAGGCTGCCGACGCGCTCAAGGCAATGGTGCGCACTACTGCCACCGTGTTGCGCCGCGAGCAGATCGGGCAAGCCCCGCGCCTGCGCGAAGTGCCCATGGACGAACTGGTGGCCGGCGACATCGTGCAGCTTTCTGCAGGTGACATGATTCCCGCCGATATCCGCCTGCTCGAAGCGCGCGACCTGTTTATCAGCCAGGCCGTGCTTACCGGCGAAGCGTTGCCGGTCGAAAAGTACGACACCTTGGGTAATGTCGCGCAGAAGTCGGCCGCCGAGCATGGCGCACATCAGGACAACCTGCTCGAGTTGCCGAACATCTGCTTCATGGGTACCAATGTGGTCAGTGGCCGCGCCCGCGCCGTGGTGGTGGCGACCGGCCGACGCACCTATTTTGGCTCGCTGGCCAAGGCCATTGCCGGTTCGCGCAGCCAGACCGCTTTTGACCGCGGCGTGAACAGCGTCAGTAGCCTGCTGATCCGCTTCATGCTGGTGATGGTGCCGGTGGTGTTCATGATCAACGGTGTGGTGAAAGGCGACTGGGGTGATGCCTTCCTCTTCGCGCTTGCCGTGGCAGTGGGCCTGACCCCGGAAATGCTGCCGATGATCGTCAGCGCCAACCTGGCCAAGGGCGCCGTGGCCATGGCTCGGCGCAAGGTGGTGGTCAAACGCCTGAACGCCATCCAGAACCTGGGCTCCATGGATGTACTGTGCACCGACAAGACCGGCACGCTCACCCAGGACCGGATCATCCTCGAGCACCATGTGCGCTTCGACGGCCAAACCGACAAGCACATCCTCGAGCTGGCCTGGCTCAACAGCCATCACCAAAGCGGCATCCGCAACCTGATGGACCAGGCCGTGCTGCATTTCGCCGGCCAGGACCGCCAGTTCCAGGCGCCTTCCGCCTACGCAAAGGTCGACGAACTGCCGTTCGACTTCATCCGCCGCCGCCTGTCAGTGGTGGTGAAGAATGCCTTGGGCGATCACCTGCTGGTAAGCAAAGGGGCGGTCGAGGAAATGCTCGCCATCGCCACCCATGTGCAGGAAGGCGACAAGGTCCTTGCCCTCGATCCGTGCCGCCGCCAGCAGTTGATGGCCAGTGTCGATGCCTTCAACCAGGACGGCTTCCGCGTGCTGGTGGTTGCCACCCGGGAGATCCCGGCGGCCGAAGGCAAGGCGCAGTATCACACCGAAGATGAGCGCGATCTGGTCATCCAGGGCTTGCTGACCTTCCTCGACCCGCCCAAGGAAACCGCCGGCCCGGCCATCGCCGCCTTGCGCGACATGGGCGTGCAGGTAAAGGTACTGACCGGCGACAACCCGGTGGTCACGTCCAAGGTCTGCCGTGAAGTGGGCCTGGCGCCAGGCCAGCCCTTGCTCGGCCAGGACATCGAGGGCATGGACGACACCACCCTGAAGCTTCAGGTGGAGGAGCGCACCGTCTTCGCCAAGCTCACCCCGCTGCAGAAATCACGGGTGCTCAAGGCCCTGCAGGCCAATGGTCACACCGTGGGCTTCCTTGGCGACGGCATCAACGACGCCGCCGCCCTGCGCGATGCTGACGTTGGTATCTCGGTGGACAGCGGCACCGACATCGCCAAGGAATCGGCCGATATCATTTTGCTGGAAAAGAGCCTGATGGTGCTCGAGGAGGGCGTGCTCAAAGGCCGCGAAACCTTCGGCAACATCATGAAATACCTGTGCATGACTGCCAGTTCCAATTTCGGCAACGTGTTCTCGGTCCTGGTGGCCAGTGCGTTCATTCCGTTCCTGCCGATGCTGGCGATCCACTTGTTGCTGCAAAACCTGATGTATGACTTTTCCCAGCTGTCGCTGCCCTGGGACCGCATGGACAAGGCGTTCCTCAGCAAGCCACGCAAATGGGATGCCCGCAACATCGGCCGCTTCATGTTGTGGATAGGTCCTACGTCGTCGATCTTCGACATCACCACGTTCGCCCTGATGTGGTACGTGTTCGCCGCCAACAGCGTCGAAATGCAGGCGCTGTTCCAGTCTGGCTGGTTCATCGAGGGCTTGCTGTCACAGACGCTGGTAGTGCACATGCTGCGCACTCGCAAGGTACCGTTCTTCCAGAGCACCGCCGCATTGCCGGTGGTATTGGCAACGGGGCTGGTCATGGCATTGGGTATCTACATCCCGTTCTCCCCGGTGGGCGCGATGGTTGGCCTGGTGCCGCTGCCGTGGGAGTACTTCCCTTGGCTGGCCGCCACCCTGCTGGGCTACTGCGTGGTCGCCCAGGCCATGAAGACCCTCTATATCCGCCGTTTCGGCCAGTGGTTCTGAGCGATGCAAGGAGAGCAGACCATGCGAGTATTGATTTGTGCAGGACGCAACTACGCCGACACCCGGCGTTGCCGCCAGGCCTTGGACGACGTCCAGCGCCAGCGGCCGATCCGGGTGTTGATCCACGGTGGCAGCCAGTTCCTTGGAGGGGAAATCGAAAGCTGGGCGCGCGAGCATGGCGCCGATCTGGTGCGTTACCCGCCAAACTGGCAGCTGCACGGCAAGCAGGCCGAACGCTTGCGCAACCTGTTCATGCTCAATGACAGCCGCCCTGACCTGTTGCTTGCCTTGCCCGGTGGCGATGACACCGAGGAGCTGCTGGCCAGGGCCCGTGGCGCCGAGGTTCAGGTGATGTGCGCCAGGCAACCGCGCCATCCCGAGCGGGGCGATTGCAGCTAATGCAAGCGCCTGGAGCCTACGGTACCTGTGGGAGCGGGCTTGCCCGCGAAGCAGGCGCCTCGGTTTCACGGCCCCACGCTTTGAGCAGCCGCCCTGGGCGGCTGCTTAGCCTGGCTGCGCCGCCAGATCGTTACTGACGTTGCGCCCCAGCACCAGCACGGTGACAAAGCCACAGCCCACCAGCGCCGTGGCCAGGCTCAGCAGCACCGCAGTGCCCATATGGTCCACGACTTGCCCGCCGAAGAACGAGCCCACGGCAATGATCACCTGGAACATGGCCACGAACAGCGGCATGCCACGTTCGACATCCTTGGGCGCCACGACAAACATCCAGATATTGGCACATGCCGGGAACGCACCGAAGGCAAAGCCCCACAGTGCGATCAGCATGGCGGCACCCGTCATGCCGGTGGCGAAGTGCGGGAACAGGGCGGTGCTGATAGCGATCATGAGCGCGACCAGCATCAGGGTATGCCGCACGCTGCGGTTGGCAGCAAAGCCGGCGAAGATGTTGCCCATGAAGCCGGCCACGCCATACAGCAGCAACAATGAACCGATCGTAGGCCCGTCAAAGCCGGCATTCTGTTTGAAGAACGGTGCGACATAGGTGTACGCAGCAAAGTGCGCCAGGCCGATCAGCAACACGGCGATCAAACCGACCCGTGCTTGCGGGTTGATGAACAACGCCGGCAGGTCGCGGATGCGAATGGCCTTTTCCGGCATCAGCCGCGGCAGCAGGAAGACCTGTGCCAGCAGCACCGGTACGCCTACCAGTGCAGTGACCAGGAACGTCATGCGCCAGCCCATCAGGCCACTCAGCCAGGTGCCGACAGGCACGCCCACTACCGTCGCCAGGGTTACGCCCGCCATGATGATGGAGTTGGCTTTGGCTACGCCCATCCCGTCAGGTGCCAGGCGGCCGCTGAGGGCGATGGCTGTCGCCCAGAAGCCGCCGATACTGATACCCAGTAGCACACGGCCGACCAACAGCAGGTTGAAGTCGCCGGCGTAGGCCACGATGGCGTTGGCGATGATCATGATCAGCGTCAGGCCGATCAGCAGGTAGCGCCGGTCCAGCGCGCCGACGCCTACGGAAATCAACGGGGCGGCTAACGCAGCCATGATCCCTGGCAGGGTCACCATCAGGCCTGCAAGGCCTGCACTGATGCCAAGGTCGCTGGCTACATCGTTCAGCACCCCCACCGGGAGGAACTCACTGGTGACCAGGGCGAAAGCACCCACGGCTACCGAGAGGATTGCCAGCCATTGCTGGGTCACGCTTTGTTGGCTGTGTTCGGGAAGGCCGCGAGGGGCCTGGCTGTTGCTTGGCATGGGTTAGGTTCCATGAGGGATCTCGCCTGTAGCAGGCGCAGGAGCGGGGGGATTTGCAGGGGATTGTAGAGGCGGCCGTGCCAGGCCGACAGGCAGGCCGCTCGATAGTAATCATCAGTGCAATCGATGAAACGCCCTGTGGAGAGCGCGCTGGCAGCGACTACGCCCTACCGGTGCCGCACCGGTGCAGGCCATGGCAATTTGCAGCCTGCAGCGTCAGCTTCTCTTTCCTGCGTCGTATACCGGGTGTGCCCAGCGAGTGATCGAACGCACCGTACGGGCGTCGCCGTCGGCTAGTTATGCGGTTGCTCACCCTCCACCCACTGCTGGTAGGTGATGCGGCTGATGTGCTCAGTACGATAGTCGTCGAGGAAGCGGTTGTGCTTGTTTTCTTCGGTGTGATGATGACGGAAGCCACACTTCGCCTGGGCAGCCTGTGACTGGCTGTTGTCAGTGTAGTAGCCACACCACAGTGCCTGCAGTTTCAGGGTTTCGAAGGCGTGGCGCATGACTTCCCGCACAGCCTCCGGAACCAGGCCTTTGCCCCAGTAGGGAACCCCGATCCAGTAGGAAATTTCACCTTCCTGTTCACTGATCTCGAAGTTGCTGTTACTGCCAGTCAGCAGGCCGACACAGCCTACGACACGTTGATTCTGCTTGAGCTCAAGGGCGTACACTTCGGGGTGGTTGAACACTTCGCGAATGACCTCGCGGCTGTGCTCCACACTGGTGTGCACAGGCCAGCCCGCAGCGGGGCCGACGCGCTCGTCCTTGGCATATTCGTACAAATCAGCAGCGTCGCTCTCCAGCCAAGGGCGAAGCAGCAAACGTTCGGTTTCCAATTTCATGTCCTGTACTCCTGTCTGGTCCGTTGGGCCAGCGTATGGCCGACTGGCCACGCGGTAAACGTCACTACCTTGGCATTATCGGTACTTTTCGAAACTGCACGGGTGCTTGATGTTAGGCTGTTGGCTCTATCTGGCGGTGGTACCGAGTGCGATGCATCACATTCCGAAACTTTACGCGGCTGGTGATCCGATCCAGACAGGTGAAAGCACGCTTGCCGACGGGCAGGGGGCGCCACTGTCGTTCGGTCATGCCTATCTGACACTGCTTGTGTGCCTGTCCGGGGCTGCCCGTTTCACGCTGAACTTCAAAGAGCATGCTGTCAGGCGCGCAGATGTGCTGGTGCTGGCCGAAGACACCATAGCCTTGCTCAAATGTCGCTCACGGCGTTTCAAGGTGTTTTTCTGCCTGATACCGCAAGCACTTGCTGCCGAGGTCGCCTACCCACTGCCCAATTCATTGTTCGTCTTTCTGCACGACCATCCGCACTGTGTACTTGCCGAAAGCGAGAGGCCGCTGCTGGAAGGGTGGCTGAGGCAGATGCGCGATATTGTGCGGTGCTGTGCCACTTATCAGCACATCATGCTGCGCAACCAGCTACAGAACCTTTTCCTGAAGATTGCCGAGCAGCTTCCCGTGTTACCGACAGCAGGCAGGGCGTTCAGCCGCAAGGAAGCGCTGAGTTGGCGATTCTGGGAGCTGGTAGGCAAACACAGCACCCGGCAGCGCGAGGTTAAGTTCTATGCCGACGCGCTTAACATCACCCCGTTCTATCTGTCGCAACTGACAAAGGTGTATTTCAATGCCAGCCCGAAAGGTTTGATCGATCGGCAGGTGACCTTGGAAATCAAGGCACTGCTTTCCTACAGTAATCACGCTGTCGGGCAAATTGCCGATGCGCTCAATTTTGCCGACGCGTCTTACCTGTGCCGCTATTTCAAGCGTCAGACCGGTTTTTCGCTTTCCAGCTACCGCAGGCAAGCGCAGAACGTGCAAGGGCAGGGCTGACGCTTGCACAGCGGCGCCTGCCGAGGGCGCTTATCAGCGTGCTCGGCAGGCACGGTATGCTATGGCGAGACCAGCACATCACACTGCGATTCGCTCAGTACATGCTTGGTGACGCTGCCCACCAGCAGTTCCTCCAGCGCGCTTGCCCCCTGCTTGCCGACCACGATCAGGTCGCACTCCAGCTCCTGTTCCTGCTCTGCAATGCGCCAGCCAGGGTCACCGTGCACAAGGATCTGCCGTGCATCGGCCAGGCCGGCAGCCTCACTCAGCGCCGCGAGCTGTACTTGTGCATCCTTGCGGATGACATTGCGGTAGTGGGTGAGGGTGTCGTGGTCGAGATGGGCGAAGCGCACGCTGGCTTCGAACGGGGCTTCGTACACATGCAGCAGAATGATCTGTGCTTGCGGTGCAATGGCCTTGGCCAATTCGATGGTGCGCAGTGAAACGGACGAAAAATCGACTGGCACCAGCACGGTGCGGTAGGCATCACGAGGGGCCGGCTTGACCACTAGCAAAGGGCAGGGCATGCGGTTGAGCAGTTTCTGCACGGTCGAGCCCAGCAGCAGGCGCCGTGCCACGCTCTGGCCCCTGGCCCCACACACCAGCAGGTCGCTGTGCTTGTCCTGCACCACCCGGTTGATCTCCGTGATCACCGAGCCGCTGGCGACCTGCACGCCAGCGGAGATACCGTAACGCTGGAACAGCAGCGCTGCCAGTGCGTGGGTTTTCTCGCCTGCGCTATCCAGTACGCGTTTCAACAGATCGTCATCAGGCGTCACCAACTGTTTGAGGCGCTCGAAGGGTGCCGGGTTGGCAACGTAGAGCAGGTCCAGCGAGGCCTGTTGCGCCTCGCTCAGGTAGGCAGCGCGCTCAGCGGCGTTGCGGGCATGTGGGGAAAGGTCGGTGGCAACCAGTATGTGTTTCATCGGGTTCATGTGGGGCTCCTTGGCCAAGGCCGCGCACAGCGATCAAGCGGTAAACCTTGAGCACTGTGCGCCTGGCGGTGCTTGAGTCATTCCTTGCGTGCAGCCATCGTCGCGCGAACCCGGCGCGAGGGCTTGATCTGGGTCAATGGCGTGCAGGTGTAGCGGCACGTCATGCCGCCAACAGCACTGCGGTGTAGCTGCAAGGCTGATTACCCAGGGCTGGCGGGCTGCCTCATTACTGTCTTGAACCTCAGCCTCTCAGCCCGGATTTCCCAGTGGCTTCTGCCATGAAACCGCATTAACTGTCGCAGCGCTGTCGGCCCTGCAACAGCAGCAGTTCGGTGAGCGTGTCCATGGCCGGTGTTGCCTGGCTGCCTTTACGGGTAACCAACTCGTAGGGGTCGCTGACCGAGCCCATGCTCAAGGGCAGTATGCTGACCTGTTGATTCATTGCACATTGCTGGGCCACGTCGATCGACACCAGCGCAACGAAGTCAGGACGGTTTTGCAACAGCGACAAGGTCGCCAGGATCGAAGTGGTTTCAACCAGGTGCAGCGGGAAGCGCAGCCCGGCATCGTGAAATTCGCGCTCCAGTTGCACGCGCATGGGCATGTTGGCCCGGTAGACGATCCAGCGGCTCTCGGCCAGGTCGGCAAGGATCAGGCTTGGCGCATGCTTGAGCGGGTGGTCGAGGTTGGCGATGACCGCCAGTGTCTCATCCTGGACAAAGGTGCTGGCGAACAGCTGCGGCGTATTGCTGACACTGGTGCGGCACAGGGCGATGTCCAGGCGGCCGCTCTCGATCTGGGTCAGCAGCGACTGGCTGGTGTCTTCGATGATTTCGAACGACATCTGCGGCTGGATGCTGGCCAGCTGTGACACCGCCTTCATCAGCAACGGCACCGCCCCCATGATCGCCCCCACAGCCAGCCGGCCGCCGACCCCACGCAGGATTGCATCCAGATCGTGCCGCAGGTTGGCGATATCGGTCTGCAACAGGCGTGCGTAGCGGATGGCGCAGTGTCCGGCGGCCGTGGGCTCCAGGCCTCGGTTGGTGCGGTTGAACAGCACAGTGCCGAAGGTGGTTTCGATTTCCTGCAAGGCCTTGCTGGCACCAGGCTGGGTAAGCCCGACGCTGCTTGCTGCACCGAGCAGCGAGCGGTGCTCGTCCAACTCGATCAACAAGCGCAGATGGCGGGCGTGCAGGCGGGACATGATCGAATTGAGCGATGGGGTCATCTGGTATTCGTCCTGGTTATACCGATATGGATTGTTCTCAATACCATGGCCAGCCGCGCATTCCTATACTGGCGCTGCACAGTGTCGCATCCAGTGCGGCTGAAACGCCCAGAATAATAAAGCCAGGAGCCTGCCAAGCCTTATGTCCCTGATCAACTACATCACCCAGATCCAATTCGATATCGGTGCCATTGCATGCCTGCCTGCCGAATGTGAGCGCATTGGTATAACCAGGCCTTTGATCGTGACCGACCGTGGCGTGCGTGCCGCCGGTATCGTCGATACGGCGTTGAACACCTTCGCCAGCGACACGGCACAACTGCCGATCTACGACGGTACGCCACCCAACCCCAACGAGCATGCCGTGCGTGAGGCTGTGGCCATGTTCAAGGCATATGGCTGTGATGGCATCATCGCCATTGGCGGTGGCTCGGCGATCGACCTGGCCAAGGGGGTGGCCGTGTGCGCCCGGCACGACGGCCCGTTGAAGGGTTTTGCGGTGATCGAGGGCGGCCTGGCCCGAATCACCTCGGCAACCGCGCCGGTGATTGCGGTGCCGACCACGGCCGGCACGGGGAGCGAGGTCGGGCGCGGTGCCATCCTGATACTCGACGACGGGCGCAAGGTGGGGGTGATCTCGCCCCATGTGGTGCCCAAGGCCGCCATCTGTGACCCGGCACTGACGCTCGGGCTGCCGGCACAACTCACGGCTGCCACCGGCATGGACGCGATTGCCCACTGCCTGGAAACCTTCATGGCACCGGCGTTCAACCCGCCTGCCGACGGCATTGCCCTGGACGGCCTGTGGCGGGCCTGGCGCTTCATCGAACGAGCCACCCGCGCGCCGGGCAACCTGGACGGGCGCATCAACATGATGAGCGCATCGCTGCAAGGGGCGCTGGCCTTCCAGAAAGGCCTGGGCTGCGTGCACAGCCTTAGCCACGCGTTGGGCGGGATCAACCCACGCCTGCACCACGGCACCCTCAATGCGATCTTCCTGCCTGCCGTCATCCGCTTCAACCGCACGGCCGAAACGGTGGTGAGTGAACACAAGATGCAACGCATCGCTCAGGCGATGGGGCTGGCCGATGACAGCCAGATCGAAGATGCCATTCGCGACATGACCCGTAGTCTGGGCCTGCCGACCGGCCTTGGCGAACTGGATGTCAGCCCGGACCTGTTCCCGCGCATCGTCCAGGGCGCGTTGGCTGATCACAGCCACCGCACCAACCCACGTGAGGCCTCTGCCGAGGATTACCAGTGGCTGCTTGAAGCGTCCATGTAAGCCGTTACCTGCTGTTCAACCAATAACAACAAAAGTGAACGCCCATGAATACCAAGTATGCGCAACCCGGGCTTGCCCGCGAACCTGAAGCGGTCGCCAGCTCGAACCCGTTCAGAAAGTACCAGGTCATCACCGTCAGCCTGTTGCTGGTGATCGGCATCATCAACTACGTCGACCGCAGTGCGCTGTCGATTGCCAATACGTCCATCCAGCGCGACATGGGCATCACGCCGTCACAGATGGGCATTCTGCTGTCGGCGTTTTCCCTGGCGTATGCCTTTTCGCAACTGCCCTTGGGCATGATCATCGACCGCCTGGGCAGCAAGATTTCGCTGGGGGCGGCCCTGCTGGGCTGGTCGGTGGCACAGACGGCTTCTGGCCTGATCAACAGTTTTTCTGCATTCATCGGGCTCAGGGTGGTGCTGGGAATTGGCGAGGCGCCGATGTTCCCGTCGGCGGCCAAGGCGCTGGCGGAGTGGTTCGAGGCCGAGAAGCGGGGTACGCCGACCGGCATCGTGCTGTCATCGACCTGCATCGGGCCGTGTCTGGCGCCGCCGTTGCTGACGCTGCTGATGATCACCTGGGGTTGGCGCGGCATGTTCATCGTCACCGGAGTGTTCGGCATTCTGGTTGCCGCCTGCTGGTTCGCCTTCTACAAAAGCAAGGCGCAGTACCTGGCCGAACTGCCTGCCGAGGAGCGTGAGCAGCTGCTGGCGGCCCAGGCGCATAAACAGGCGGTGGCAAGCGCCAGGCCCAGTGTGCAGGCACAACTGGCGGCGTGGGCCGAGCTGTTCCGCCACAAGAGCACCTGGGGCGCAGTACTGGGCTTCATGGGGGTGATCTACATGTTGTGGCTGCACCTGACCTGGCTGCCGGGCTACTTCGAGCGCGAGCATGGCTTGAGCCTGTACCAGACAGCCTGGGTGGTTTCGCTGGCCTATGTGTTCGGCGCGTTGGGCACCATTGTCGCGGGCCGCATCTGCGACCGCCTGGTGAAGAACGGTGCCAGTGTGCTGGGTAGCCGCAAGCGGGTTGTAGTGACTGCGTTGCTCGCGGCGGCCGCATTCACCGTTCCCCTGTCGTTCGGTAGCGGCTTCCTGCTCAGCGTGGCGCTGCTGTGTTGCGCGCTGTTCAGCGTGAACATGGCCAGCTCTACCGCATGGATGATCGCCAACACCGTGGTCGATAGCCAGCGTGTGGCCTCGTTTGGCTCGATCCAGAACTTCGGCGGCTACCTGGCAGGCTCTGTGGCGCCCATCGTGACCGGGTTCAGCATTCAGCAGACCGGGTCCTTCGCTTCGGCATTCCTGATCAGTGCCGCCGTGGCCGCGGTTGCTGCGATGGCTTATGTGTTGTTGTTGAAGCAGCCGGTTTCCACTGATCGCTGAGCATGCACCTGCAGGCGGATTTCATCAGGCAGTTCAATAACAATTTGTGATGATGGGCATCATGACAATATATTTATCATTATCAATTTCAGGCCATAGCATCTGTTACCTGCCATCGCCTATCTCAATGAGGTCTTGATGAACCGTTCGCTCTTCGTACACCAACGCACTGCAGCCTTGCTACTGCAACACTGGCGCAGCGGTGACCTGCTGACGGAACTGCCCGCCAGCCTCAAGCCCGAGACGTTGAAACAAGGCTATGACAGCCAGGACCAGTTGTTTGCTGCTGCCGCAGGCCAGCGCGCCGGGTGGAAGCTGGGCGTCGGCAGCCCAGCTGGCATGCGTGCAGGCAAGTTGTCGCGGCCCTTGATTGGCCAACTGGAAGCGGGGCGTTGCCATGCCGATGGCGCACATATCAAGCTGCCAGCGGTTACGCCGGTGACCATCGAATGCGAAATTGCCTTCGTGCTGGACCGGGATATTCCTCCGCAAGCCGGGCGCGTACCGGTGAGTGAGGATATTCGCGCCACGTGCGTCACCTTTGAAGTGGTGCGTTCGCGCTTTGTCGACCGCAAGGCTGTCGGCTGGCCAAGTTTTGTGGCTGACAACGTGGGGTTTGAAGCATTGGTGGTCGGCAATAGCCTGGGCGCTGGTATAAATGTGCCGTTGCTCGCTGACCTGGCCGAAACCACCGAGGTGCATGTGGATGGTCAACGGCGCGCCGGTGGCTTGTCTGGCGATGCGGCCACCGACCCGCTGGTGTCGCTGGCTCACCTGTACGCGCACGCTGCCGAGCGTGGCCAGACCCTGAAGGCCGGGGATGTCGTGACCACCGGGGCCATGTGCCAGCCGTTCGACCTGCATGAAACAGGCCACGAGGTCAGCGCCAGGTTCCTTGGCCAGACCCTGACGTTTACGCTGTAACGGCCGACCATTGCTCGAACGCTGCCTGCATTCTTTGCCGGGTCTGAGGGTCGGCGGGGATCAGGTGTTCGATGCGCAGTGACTGCACGGTGACATCCTGCGGCATGCCAAAGGTGGTGAACGTGGACAGGAACCGTAGCTCACCATATGGGGTGTTCACGCGGGTCAGCAGCAGAGGGGTGGCTGTCGTCATCTGGCACGGGCTTGCCGGGGCCGGCAAGTCGCGCAAGCGCGCTGCCAGTGCCGGATTGCCTGCGGCCTCCCGGGATGCACGTTGCCAGGCTGCAGCGCGGATTTCCGGCGCGTTGACCAGGTGATCACCCAGGCCACCGGGGCACAGCAGTGTCTGTAGCAGGTTGAGGCCGGTTGCCGGCTGTGCGCTGACACCGGCCATCGCCAACAGCAGCCCGGTACTGGCGTTGGCGGCGATGACGTCCCAGTGGCTATCGATGACGATCGCCGGAGCGGGGTTGTTCACCTGCAGAATATGCTCGATGGCAGTATTCACCAAGGCCAGTTCAGGCGCATCGAGCGGCGTGGCGGCGTAGCGGGGCGCGTATCCTGCAGCAACGAACACTTCGTTGCACCGCTCCAGCGGCGCATCCAGGGCTGAGAGCAGGGCATGCAACGTGCCTGGGCTGGCCTTTGCGCGTCCTGTTTCCACACAGCTCAGATGACGCTGCGACAGCCCCGTCAGCAGCGCCAGTTCCAGCTGGCTGAGGTTGGCCTGACGGCGCAGTTCGCGAAGATGCTGGCCCGCTGAGATGTGCGGGGCAGGGGTGCTGCGATGGAACAGATGCTGATTCATGCGTTGCCCTGATCGTCCTTGAGTGCAATGTCCATGACCTCACGGGTCATTGAGTGCAAGCAACCCTATCACTACTGTGCCGGCAAACCCTATCAAGGAGAGCTATATGGGCTTGCGTATCTGCGCGCTGGCAATACTGGTGCTGTTTTCGCTGTATACCGGCTGGACCATGCTGATTGCCGAGCAATCGCTGCTGGCATTCGGGCTGGCACTGCTGGCGCAGGCGGACACGGCCCAGGTGGTCATCGACCTGTACCTGATGGCCGGGCTGGCCGGTTGCTGGATGGTGAGAGACAACCGCATGCGCGGCAGAGCCGGGATCGCGGTGCTGCCTTACCTGCTGCTGACCGTCGTGTTCGTTTCGCTGGGGCCGTTGCTGTACCTGGTGACCAGAGGCGTTGCCGAGGGGCGCCAGCCATGAGCAGTGCCTTGCAGGTTTATGCGCTGTGTGTGGTGCTGCTGTTCCTCAAGATGTTCCTGGTTTCCTGCTATCAGGGCTATCACCGCTTGCGCTTCGTCGCGTTCACCAACCCGGAGGACGCTGCCGTGTTCAGGCGCATCGCCCAGGCCGCAGAACGCCCGCAGGTGATACGTGCTGCCAAGGTTTGGGCCAACGACCTGGAGAACATTCCCATGTTCTTTGCCCTCGGCGGGCTGGCTGTTGCGCTGGAAGCCGCCACGCTACCGGTGCTGTGGCTGAGTGTGGTGTTCACGGTTGCAAGGGTCCTGCACACGCTGGCCTACCTGCGGGGTTTGCAGCCCTGGAGAACGTTGTTCTATGGCATCGGGGTCATTTGCCTGCTGGGATTCTGCTCACTCATCACCGCGAGAATAGGCGGCTGAACCAAAATATTGCATGAGTCATCTTGATGCTTTCACATAGCAGTACTAATACTTAAGCACTGCCGAAGGGGATGATCATGCAGACACGCTTCGTTGTGGTTCCCGCAGTGCCACTCAAGAAAGAGGCTTATCCTCGGCGGCTTGGCTTTCCTGCCGCACTGGGGGAGGGTTACGACCTCTACGACACCCAGGACAAGATGCGTCTGAGCCTGAACTTTTCCACCCGTGCCCAGGCTGAGTTCGAATGTGCATGCCGCAACCGCTGTGCGGATGCCGGTGATACAGGTCTCGCCGGCATCGGTTGATCGCCTGCAGGGGCCAGGTTCCTGTTCCCGGTGCCGCATTGCATGGTCTATCGACACATTCAAGCGTTAGCGTCGAGACTGGAGCCGTTCCAGGGTTCCGGCTCGGCGCCTGATGGCACAGTCAATAAGCTCTACCGCGCGGCCTGCCATTCAATAGTCACAAAGTTGTAACACAGCTGATGCAAAGTGTGCCGGCCATCACATGGAGCACATTTTGATGAAACGCCTGATGAAGTCTGCTGCACTCGCCGTTGCCGTTTCCCTTTGCGCCACCTCGGCAGCCTTTGCTGCAGAAAACGTTCGGTTGACCGGTTCGGGCGCCAGCTTCCCTGCACCGATCTACCTGACCTGGTTCAAGGACTTCAGCAAGAACACGGCTGGGGTCACCGTCGATTACCAGTCCAAGGGCAGCGGCGCGGGCGTTCAGGACTTCCTGAACAAGACCGTCGACTTCGCCGCCAGCGACTCGGCCATGAGCGAAGCAGACATTGCCAAGGTTGGCGAAGGCGTGCAGTTGCTGCCAATGACCGCCGGTGAAATCGTCCTGGCTTACAACCTGCCGGGCAACCCTAAAGGGCTGAAGCTGCCGCGCGACGTCTACTCCAATATCTTCCTCGGCAAGATCACCCAGTGGAACGACCCGCAAATCGCGGCGGCCAACCCAGACCTGAAGCTGCCTGCCACCCCGATCACCGTGGTTGTGCGTGCCGACTCCAGCGGCACCACTGCCGTCTTCACCAAGCACCTGTCGGCCATCAACGCTGACTTCAAGCAAGGGCTGGGTGAAGGCAATACCGTCAACTGGCCGGCCACCGACAAGTTCATCAAGTCGCCGAAGAACGACGGCGTAACCGCCACCGTCCGCCAGACCCCGGGCGCCATCGGCTACATCGAGTACGGCTTCGCCAAGCTGGCCAAGGTCGACTTCGCCATGTTGCAGAACAAGGCCGGCCAATACGTCGTGCCGAATGCCGAGAGCGGTGCCGAAGCACTGGCTGCGGTGAACATGCCGGAAAACCTGGTGGCCTGGCTGCCTGACCCGGACGGTGCCAAGTCCTACCCGATCACTTCCTATACCTGGATGATTTTCCGCAAGGACAACGGCAACCCGGAAAAAGCCAAGGCCATGCGTGAAATGGTCGAGTACAGCCTGACCAAAGGCCAGACCATCGCCGACTCGATGGGTTACATCCCGCTACCGCCGTCGGTAGTAGACCAGGTGCGTAAAGCGTCCGCCAACATCCAGTAATACCCAGGCGCTCCCGGTATCGGCATGAAGCCGTGCCGGGGGTGTTTGTCCCTTGTCCCGGAACTCGCCAATGAACACACCTTTTGCCATACCGGATAACCCCGACTCCGCGTGCCAGCCACCGTCTGCGAAAGACTTTCTGGTCGATCGCACCTTCCGTGCGCTTGCGCGCATTGGCGTGGTGCTGGTACTGGCGCTGGTCTTCGCGCTGGTCTACGAAGTGGGCCGCAAGGCGCTGCCCGGCATTGAAAAGCACGGTTTTGACGTGTTGTTCGGCAGCGTCTGGGACGTTAACCAAGGCAAGTACGGTATTCTGCCAGCGATCTGGGGTACGCTGTACAGCGCCTTGATCGCCCTGTTGATCGCCGGTTTCTTCGGCGTCAGCATGGCCATTTTCCTGACCCAGGATTTCCTTCCGGCCAAGCTTGCCGCGGTGTTTCGCACCATCGTCGAGTTGCTCGCCGCCATCCCCAGCGTGGTGTACGGCCTGTGGGGCATCTATGTGGTCATCCCGGCGATTCGCCCGTTGACCGCCTGGCTGAACAGCGAGCTGGGCTGGATCCCGTTTTTCGGCACCTCCCTGAGTGGCCCAGGCCTGCTGCCTGCGGCGCTGGTGCTGGCGATCATGATCCTGCCGACCATCGCTGCGGTTTCCCAGGATGCGCTGACCAGCGTACCGATGAAAACCAAGCAGGCTGCCTACGGCATGGGTACCACCCACTGGGAAGCCATCCTCAAGGTGATGGTGCCCTCGGCGGCTACCGGCATCTTCGGTTCGCTGGTGCTGGGCCTGGGCCGTGCACTCGGTGAAACCATGGCGCTGGCCATGCTGGTCGGCAACGCCAACACCATTTCCCTGTCCTTGTTCGCACCGGCCAACACCCTGGCGGCGCTGCTGGCGCTGAACTTCCCGGAAGCCGGCCCGAACGAGGTCGAAGTGCTGATGTACGCGGCACTGGTACTGATGTTCATCACCCTGCTGGTGAACGTTCTCGGCTCGATGATCATGCTCTACGCCCAGCGTGGTAACAAACAATGACTGACCTGACGACCCCTGTAGCCGCGTTGCCCAGCCTGCAGCGCAAGCTGGAAGGCCGTGCCCTGCGCAGCCTGATCCTGACCACGCTGGCCTGGTTCGCGGCACTGGTGGCCAGCGTGCCGCTGATTTCCGTGCTGTACATGCTGATCACCCGCGGTGGCGCACGGCTCAACCTGGAAGTGTTCACCGAACTGCCACCTACCGGTTTCGAAATGGGCGGCGGCTTCGGCAACGCCATGGCCGGTACCTTCGTGATGGTCGGCATTGCCGCCGCCATCGCCGTTCCGGTCGGTATTTTGGCAGCGGTGTTCCTGGCCGAGCTCGGCCCCGACAGCAAGCTGGCCAACGCTGCGCGCTTTGCCGCCAAGATGCTCACTGGCCTGCCATCGATCCTGGCCGGGGTGTTCGCCTACGCCCTGGTGGTGATGACCACCGGTACCTACTCGGCACCGGCAGGCGGCGTGGCCCTGGCGGTGCTGATGCTGCCGATTGTGGTGCTGACCGCCGAAGAGTCGATGAAGATGGTGCCCAAGATCATGAAGGACGCTGCCTACGGCATGGGTTGCACCCGCGCCCAGGTCATCTGGAAGATCGTGCTGCCTACCGGCCTGCCGGCCATCCTCACCGGCGTCATGCTTGCCGTGGCCCGCGCCGCTGGCGAAACCGCGCCACTGCTGTTCACCGCGTTGTTCAGCAACTACTGGATCTACCATGACGGCAGCCTGGAGGTCATGAACCCTACGGCCTCGCTCGCCGTCCTTATCTACAACTTCTCCGGCATGCCGTTCGACAACCAGCTTGAGCTCGCCTGGGCGGCCTCGCTGGTGCTGGTAATGATCGTGCTGGTAATCAACATTCTGAGCCGAGTCTTCGGCAAGCCCAAGTATTGAGAAAGGGAGCATCCAACTTGAACGTATCCACTGCGCAAAGAGCCGCTCCCCTGGTCAGCGAAGCCCCCATCGTCATGGACTGCAAGCTCGACAAGATTTTCTACGGTAACTTCATGGCCGTGCGTGACAGCCATGTGCCGATCAGGAAAAACGAGATCACCGGTTTCATCGGCCCGTCGGGCTGCGGCAAGAGTACCGTGCTGCGTAGCTTGAACCGTATGAATGACTTGGTGAAGGGCTTCCGCTTCGAAGGCCATGTGCACTTTCTTGGGCAGGATGTCTACGGCAAGGGCGTCGACCCTGTTGTAGTGCGCCGCTATATCGGCATGGTGTTCCAGCAGCCCAACCCGTTCTCGATGAGCATCTTCGACAATGTGGCCTTCGGCCTGCGCCTGAACCGCTACAAAGGCGACTTGGGCGATCGCGTGAAGCACGCCTTGCAAGGCGCCGCGCTGTGGGACGAAGTGAAGGACAAGCTCAAGGTCAGCGGGCTGTCGCTGTCCGGTGGCCAGCAGCAGCGCCTGTGCATCGCCCGTGCGATCGCCACCGAGCCGGAAGTGCTTTTGCTGGACGAGCCCTGCTCGGCACTCGACCCGATTGCCACCCGCCGCGTGGAAGAGCTGATGGTCGAGCTGAAAAAGGACTACACCATCGCCCTGGTGACCCATAACATGCAGCAGGCGATTCGTGTGGCCGACACCACCGCGTTCTTCTCGGTGGATATTTCCCAGGGCACGCGCACCGGCTACCTGGTCGAGATGGGCCCAACCGCGCAGATTTTCCAGAACCCGCGCGAGCAGCTGACCAGCGACTACATCAGCGGCAAGTTCAGCTGAGCCCTGCAAGCCCAAGGTGGGCGGGTGTTGCAGCCAGGAAGGTTGCAACACCCGGCCGCGTTACCTTCCGTTAAAGTGTTACCCGGGATTACCAATGCGAGCGACGCGTCGTCTTGATCTGTCAGCGGTAGAGCGCGCACTGCGCGAGGTGCAGGGCCGTTTTGCCGAACTCAGCCAGCATTTCACCGAGCCGCGGGACCCGTTTACCGACGAGGTGCTGCTGAATGTGGTTGAAGGCTATGCGCTGATTGACGACTATGTCGCTCGCGGTATCGACCTGTTCGACCTGCAACAGCTGAACCTGATGCTGGAAATCAATGCCACCGTGCTATGCGGTAGCGATCCGGCCCGTCGCCTGGAATTCGCCCCGCACCTTGCGGCAACCGAAGCGCACTTTTTCAACAACGTGGAAGGTGGCATCAAGGATTTGTACAACTGGTACTGCGCGTACCGCAGCGATTCCATCTGGAAGCGGGCAGCGGGTGTGTATGTACGGATTCTCAGCAAGCCGCAGCTGTTCATCGAAGGCAACAATCGCACGGGTTCGCTTATTGTCAGCTATTTGCTGATGCGTGCCGGTCTGCCGCCATTCGTGCTGTCGCTGGACAACGCCGAGGGTTACTTCAACCCGTCCTCGGTCATACGCAACTCCGCCAAACACGGTGTCAAGGCTTTGTACGAGCTCCCCAAGATCAAGAAAAAGTACGCCGCGTTCCTGGAAGCGAAGGCGCCTGAGCCCGGCAAGTTCTTCCTGAACGGCACGCCCGTGCCTGCCTGCGAGGGGAGCCGCTGATGCAAGGTTCATCCCTGTTCGTACGAGGGCGGCAAGCTATCGAGCGCAAGCTCAAGCGTGGCCAGGTACGCATTTCGTTCGATATCGACGACACGTTGGCCTGCCTGCCCGAACACGCCGCCGCCGAGGACAGCAAGCTGCCGGGGTTCGTCCATCGCTGGCTGGGTGAGCCCCTGCGCAGCGGCAGCCGCGAACTGATCCGCGACCTGCGCCGCCAGGGCTGCAGCATCTGGATCTACACCTCCTCGGGGCGTACCCCGGCTTACATCCGCCGCTGGCTGATGCTTTACGGCATTCATGTCGATGGCGTGGTCAACAGCGATCGGCACCAGCACATCCTGGCCCAGCGAGGGCTGGAAAACTCACCCTCCAAGCTGCCTTCGGCTTTTGATATCGATCTGCACGTAGATGATTCCGAAGGTGTGCGCCTGGAAGGTGTCGACCACGGTTTCCGCGTGGTGGTGGTGTGTCCGAAGGATGAGCACTGGGCGCAGAAGGTGAAGGACGCGGTGGTGGATGTGCAGGCACGGCTGGCCTGGCAGCAACCGCACCGTTATGAAATGCCCGCTTGCCAGCGTTCGCAGGCACTGGCTTCCTGAAGCCAGGAGATTCCGCTCAGACAATGTAATTGGGGCTGCTTTGCAGCCCTTCGCGGGCTCGCCCGCTCCCACAGGGGTCGTGGATCCTGAAATTGGACTGCCCCCCAAAAGTTGGACAGTTTTAAGCT
>NZ_JBICJR010000013.1:0-11750 GCF_043103245.1 Pseudomonas sp. YQ_6 | reverse complement strand
GGTTGGGATACGTTGCCGGCGGCATCGGTGAGGGTGACTTGCAAGGTGCTGCCGTCGTTCACGGCAGGGTCCAGGGCGATGACGAAGGTGCCATCTGCAGCGACGGTGCCGGTCGCGAGGATGTTGCCTGCCGCATCACGTACCTGCACGGTAGAGCCGGCTTCGCCTCGACCGCTGAGCTGGCTGCCGGCAAGACCGATCACCAAGTCAGTCGGGGCTGCGGGTGGCGTGGTATCGATCCCGTCGATATCCGGTGCGGTGACTGCGCTGCTTGGCGATGTGTTGCCAGCGGCATCGGTCGCGGTGGCCTGCAGCACTTCGCCGTCAACTTGTGGCGGATTGAGGTTGAGGCTGAACACGCCGGTCGGGCCGACCAAGGCAGTACCCAGTTCGGTACCGTCGGCAGCCACGATGCGCACGGTGCTGCCCGGTTCGGCGCGGCCGGTGATAACGCTGCCGTCCGCGCTCACGGCCAGTTCGGTCGGTGCGGCAGGGGCGGTGATATCCGGTGCGGTGATCTGGGTAGGCAGCGAGGAAACGCCGCCGTCATCGATGGCGACCACGTCCAGCAGTTCGCCGTTGGCCTGAGGCGGGTCGAGGGTGACGGTGAAGCTGCCGTCGGGGCCTGCCACCACACTGCCAATCAGCGTGCCGTTGGCGTCATGCACTTCAACACGACTGCCAGCCGGCGCGGTACCGGTGAGGGTGGTGCCATCAGCATCGATGGCCAGATTGCTCGGGCTGTCGGGCGCGGTGGTCAATGGTACGTCGTACTCGGTAGCCACCGAAGCATTGCCGCTTGGGTCGGTCTGCACCAGGCTCAACTGCTCGCCTGGCTGAGCGGCCGGATCCAGATCGATCAGGAAGGTGCCATTGGCTCCCACAACACCCGTGCCGATCACGGTGCCATTGGCATCGCGAACTTCGACGGTGGCGCCGGGCTCGCCGCGACCGCTCAGGGCCAGGCCCTCAGCGCCGACGGCAATGTTGCTCACCGCATCGGGCGGGGTAATGTCCGGCGCATCGAATTGCAATGGGGCAGAGCTGTTACCGGCGGCATCCACCAGACGCACATCGAGTGCTTCACCATTGGCCTGGGCAGGCGACAGGGAGAGGCTGAACAGGCCGTCGGCACCGACGACACCGGTGCCAATCAGGTTGCCGCCAGCATCGCGCACCTGCACGGTAGCGCCGGGCTCTCCGCGACCGGTGAAGGTGACGCCATCGGCCAGGGCCAGGTCGGTCGGTTGTTCAGGGGCTGTAGTATCAGGGGTGTCGACGTCCGGTGCCGTGATGTTGGCAACTGGCGAGCTATTGCCTGCCGCATCTGCGGCGCTGACCTCCAGGGCCTGGCCGTCGCTTTGTGGCGGTTGCAGGGTAATGCTGAACTGGCCGTCCGCACCGGCCACCGCAGTGCCCAGCAATACGCCACCAGCGCCTTGCACGGAAACCGTCGAGCCGGGCTCGGCACGGCCGGTGAGGGTGGTGCCCTGTTCATTGATAGCCAGGTCGGTCGGCGCCAGTGGTGCAGTTGCGTCCGGCGCAGTGACAGTGCCAGGCGCCGAGACATTGCCGGCGGCGTCGGTCAGGGTGACATCAAGGTTTTCGCTGTTGATCTGCGGCGCATTCAACGTCACGTTGAAGTTGCCGTCGGCACCCACTGTCCCGCTGCCGATCAGGTTGCCGGCGGCGTCGCGGATGTTCACCGTGGTGCCTGCTTCGCCACGGCCCGTCAGACGCAAGCCATCCGGCGAAACCAGCAGGTCGATCGGTGTGGCCGGTGCGCTGGTGTCGGGGTCGGAACCGCCGCTGCTGCCCCCGCCTCCATTGTCCGCCGCTGCTGCTGCACCGCCCACGCCGAGCAGGCTGAGCCCGGCAATCGCCCAAGTTGGCATGGCGCTGCCTGCAGTACCGATGCCTGCGACCAGTTCGTCCAGCGAGGCCACTTCTTCGAAGGTGAAACCGGTGAAAGCTGCCGCATCGTACTGGGCATGCCACAGGGTGCCGTCTTCGCCGACGAAGACCATATCGCTGCCGACCCCGGCCTGGTCCACGGCGAAGAAGTTACCGATGGTGACCTTTTCCCCCGACTTCAGGGTGACGATCAGGTCCTGTCCGCGCTGGGTGACCGTTGCCACTTTGTCTGGAGATACCGGTATCTGCACGACGCTTGGTGCTTTGAGATTGATATTGCCCCAGGCGCTCTGAGTGGCGACTTCGGATTGCTTATCGGCGACGACGATGTTGTCCATGGATGCTCCCTGCTGATATCCGGATCCCCCGGCCCGAGTGTTCGGGCCATAACCGGCGTAACAGAGCCCTGTCAGGGGTCTTACGCACAGCCTCGACCAGGTAGTCGACAAACGGGTGGTTAGGGAGATATAGCAGCCGGTGGGGAAGCAACCAGATGGCTTTCTGGGTTAATCCTTTGGTAGAACAGCCTCAGCGAAGCCCTAGCCTGCGGGCCAAACGGCTCAGGTTTGCGCGGTCCAGACCGAGTTCGCGAGCTGCTGCTGCCCAGTTGTCCTGATGCCGCTGCAGGCAGGCTTCGATCAGCTGTCGCTGGTAAATATCGACGGCTTCACGCAATCCGCCTTCAGGCGGGGTGACCACTTGCAGCGCTTCAGTGGGGGAGGGCAGCGTGCCTGACGTGGCTGCCGACACACGCAGGTCCAGGTCGATGGCTTCGAGGGTGAGGATACGTGGCCGATCAGGGTGCTGGCCTAGCGCCTTGAGTGCCGAGCGGCCGATCAGGTGTTCCAGTTCGCGCACATTGCCTGGCCAGTCGTAGGCGATCAGCGCGGCTTGGGCCTCATGGCTCAGGCGCAGGCTGTTCAGGCCAAGCCGTGAACGGTTCTGTTCGAGGAAGTAGCCCGCTAATAGCAGCACGTCTCGCCCACGTTCGCGCAACGGTGGCACGTGCAGCGGGTATACGCTGAGGCGGTGATAGAAGTCGGCGCGGAAGTTGCCCGTACGCACCTCGGCAGCCAGGTCGCGGTTGGTCGCGGCGATCAGGCGCACGTCCACCCTGTGCTCGCGGTCCGAACCCAGGCGCTGCAGTTGGCCGCTTTGCAGCACGCGTAACAGCTTGGCCTGGACCGTCAGCGGCAGTTCGCCCACTTCGTCGAGGAACAGTGTGCCGCCGTTGGCCAGTTCGAACTTGCCGCGGCGCTCGCCATGCGCGCCGGTGAAGGCGCCGCGCACATGACCGAACAGTTCGCTTTCCACCAAGGTGTCGGGCAGGGCGGCGCAGTTGAGGCTGATCAGCGGCTTGTCGGCGCGGCTACTGGCCCGGTGCAGGGCCTGGGCCACCAGCTCCTTGCCGACCCCGGTTTCGCCGGTGATCAGCACGGTCAGGTCGCTGCTGCCGACCAGACGGATTTCCTCCACCAGACGTTTGTGCGCCGCGCTCTGGCCAATCAGCTCTCTATCCTGGCCGCTGGCCTGGCGGTAGAGCTCGGCGCGATGGTGTTCGTCTTCGGCACGCAGGGCCAGGTGTTCGATACGCTCGGCCACGGTAACGGTGGCGGCAGCCAGGCTGGCAAAGGCCTGCAGGGCATCCAGCTCCAGGCTCTGGAACTGCCCGGGGGTGAGGGCGTCGAGGGTGACCAGGCCCCATGGGCGCTCATCGACCATCAACGGGCAGCCCATGCAGTCGTGCACTTCAAGGTCGGCATCGGGGGCATTGACCAACCCATCGTAGGGGTCGGGCAGTTCGGAGTCGCTGGCGAAACGGGTAGGTTCCGGGCGGCTGAGCAGTACCTGGAAACGCGGGTGCTCGCTGACCCGAAAGCGCCGGCCAAGGGTGTCGGGGCTAAGGCCATCCACCGCCAGCGGCACCAGCCACTCACCATCCAGTCGCAGCAGTGCTGCAGCATCGCACGGCAGCAGGCCGCGCATGGCTTGCAACAGGCGGCGGTAGCGTTCCTGGTCGGGCAAATCGCGGGACAGGTCGCTGACCAGAGGCAGCAGGGTGGTGAGCAGTGGCTTTGTAGTCATATGGACTCCTATGGGTCGATATGACTATACGCAGGGGTGGGTCGTTTTGACATGACCTGCATCAAACCCCTGATTTTACTGGCGATAAAAGTTGGCACGATTGCTGTAATGGCAGGGGCAGTCATTTGAAGCCACAGGCTCAGGAGTTGTTGCAATGCTCAATGCCGAACAACGTGCAATCATCAAGGCCACTGTACCTCTGCTGGAAAGCGGCGGCGAAGCGCTGACCACCCACTTCTACAAGATGATGCTCAGCGAGTACCCCGAGGTACGGCCGCTGTTCAACCAGGCCCACCAGGCCAGTGGCGATCAGCCGCGTGCGCTGGCTAATGGCGTGTTGATGTATGCCCGCCATATCGACCAGCTGGAGCAACTGGGCGGTCTGGTTGGGCAGATCATCAACAAGCATGTTGCCCTGCAGATTCTGCCGGAGCACTACCCGATTGTCGGAAGCTGCCTGCTGCGCGCCATCGAGGAAGTGCTGGGCAAGGACATTGCCACCCCTGCGGTGATCGACGCGTGGGGCGCGGCCTATGGCCAGCTGGCCGACATTCTGATTGGCGCTGAAGAAAACCTCTATAAAGAGAAGGAAGAGGCCGAGGGTGGCTGGCGC
Source organism: Pseudomonas sp. YQ_6 (assembly GCF_043103245.1). Classification (NCBI taxonomy): domain Bacteria; kingdom Pseudomonadati; phylum Pseudomonadota; class Gammaproteobacteria; order Pseudomonadales; family Pseudomonadaceae; genus Pseudomonas; species Pseudomonas sp. YQ_6. The sequence continues at coordinate 7,138 of NZ_JBICJR010000013.1, read as the reverse complement.
GGTACCCGTGAATTCCGCCTGGTACGCCGCGAGCAGGAAAGCAGCGAGATCGTTTCGTTCTACTTCGCCCCGGTGGATGGCATGCCGGTGCTCAAGGCAGAACCTGGCCAGTACATCGGTCTGAAACTTGACATTGACGGTGCCGAGCAGCGCCGCAACTATTCCCTGTCGGCGCTGTGCGACGGCAAGGAATACCGCATTAGCGTCAAGCGCGAGGCGGGCGGCAAGGTCTCCAACTACCTGCACGATGAGCTGGTGGTGGGCGATACCCTGAAACTGTTCCCGCCTGCGGGTGACTTCACCCTGGCAGCCAGCGACAAGCCGCTGGTGCTGATCAGCGGAGGGGTGGGCATTACCCCGACCCTGGCGATGCTGCAGGCAGCATTGCAAACCCGGCGCGAGGTGCATTTCATCCACTGTGCGCGTAATGGCGCGGTGCATGCCTTCCGGGACTGGATCGATGGCCTGGCGGCGCGCCATCCACAGCTCAAGCGCTTCTACTGCTATGCCGAGCCAGAAGGTGGCGCTGCGGCCGACGCCGTGGGTTTGCTCAGTGAAGACCTGCTTGCCGAGTGGCTGCCGCAGGAGCGTGACGTGGACGCCTACTTCCTCGGGCCGAAGGGCTTCATGGCGGCGGTAAAGCGCCAACTGAAGGGCCTGGGTGTGCCGGAGCAGCAGAGCCGCTACGAGTTCTTCGGGCCGGCGGCAGCGCTGGAGTGATGTAGCGCCTGTGCCGGCCTCTTCGCGGGCAAGCCCGCTCCCACAGGTATTGCACCGGTCTTGAATGTGGTGCCGTCTCTGTAGGAGCGGGTTTACCCGCGAAGGGGCCGGTACAGGCTTATAAAGTACTCGTCCCCCCGCTGCAGCACACCTTTCTGCCTATATATAAAGGAAAGATGAAACCGGGCGCTGCGCTTTCATCCTTAATCATCCTTTAATCACGGTATCCTTCACTCCCGGGTGTCGAGGGGCTTGCCCCTGCGCGGCACCTGGGCAGCCGTTTTTTTGCCGCCTGGCGTTGAACCGACGTCGTTGCGGCCGGTCTCAGCCACACTGGATAGCCCTGCGCAGTGCTTCCGCGACGCTCCCTCGGCATGCTCACAGGCCATGCCCAGCGTGTAGACTTGCGCCCAGGCAGGCGGACCACGCTGCCACTATCCATCGAAGGAACCGGCAATGAACGAACAAACATCGCGCCTGAATCGGGAACGGCGCTTTCTGGTGCTGTTGGGGCTGATCTGCCTTTCACTGATCGGCGGCGCCCTCTACATGCAGGTGGTGCTAGGCGAGGCACCCTGCCCGCTGTGCATCCTGCAGCGTTATGCGTTGCTGTTCATTGCCCTGTTTGCCTTCATCGCTGCGGCGATGCCTGGGCGCCGCAGCCTGACCTTCTTCGAGGCATTGGTGGTGCTCAGTGCCATTGGCGGAATCGTTGCGGCTGGCAACCATGTGTATATACTCGCCAACCCCATGGTCAGTTGCGGTATCGATACCCTGCAGCCGATCGTGGATGACCTGCCACTGGCAAAACTGTGGCCACTGGCGTTTCAGGTCGACGGCTTCTGCAGTACGCCTTACCCGCCGATCCTCGGCCTGTCGCTGGCGCAATGGGCACTTGTTGCCTTCGTGCTGACCGCCGTCCTGGTTCCGCTCGGTATCTACCGCAATCGACGCCAGGCTTAGACAAAAGTCCCGAATTGCATGGGGTCTTTTGCACCGCATGAGAAGAGGGAAAAGTTGCGCACCGCTTGATCCAGATCAACCCGTAGGCCTTGCAGAATGCGGCTTTGAGGCCTAGCAAGCGGGGTGCGACAAACTGTCGCGAAGTTGAATTATTGAGCAGCATTGTTGCGGATTCTGTAAAAGACTGTTGCTCAATAAGTCATAGTCAAGGGTTGGCGACCTATCTACAATCGCCCCCAATTTCCGTTCGGCACTGCTTGCGAGTCGCAGGATTGAAGGAAGCCCCAGCGCTCCTTTTTGCTGACTTCGTCAAGTTTCGCCCAACGGCGATACCGGGCGGACACCCCTCCGCGTTTTCCCGCACCAAATGGACTTGGTCTGAAGTACAGGCCTGTTGCCTACGAAACCATAAGCACCGCTAACCCGCTTGAAGCCAAGGTCCTGCAGTCGGACCCCAGGCAGGAGCGAGTACGGGCGCGAAATGCCTCACTTGGCAGGACGAAGTGTTGGCTACCAAAACACAAATTGCATTGAAGCAAGCTGATCTAGAGGTCGTGAGATGAGTAAAAAGCGTTACCCCAGACTGTTTGGCATATTGCCCTTTTTAGGCATGCTTTTACTCAGTGGGTGCAACTGGACCCTGCTCGACCCGAAGGGCCAGGTCGGCATTGAGCAAAAGAACCTGATCCTGATCGCTACCGGCCTGATGCTGCTGGTGGTAATCCCTGTGATCATCATGACCCTGGCGTTCGCCTGGAAGTACCGTGCTTCCAACAAGGCAGCCACCTACACCCCTGACTGGTCGCACTCGACCAAGATCGAGGCCGCGGTATGGATCATCCCGATCCTGATCATCATCGCCCTGGGTTACGTCACCTACCACTCCACCCACAAGCTGGACCCTTATCGTCCGCTGGATTCGGACGTTAAGCCGATTCAGATCGACGTGGTCGCGCTGGACTGGAAGTGGCTGTTCATCTACCCGGAGCAGGGCATTGCCACGGTCAACAAGATCGTCTTCCCGGCTAACACTCCGGTCAACTTCCGCGTCACTTCCGACGCCGTGATGAACTCGTTCTTCATCCCGGGCCTGGGCGGCCAGATCTACGCCATGGCCGGCATGACCACCAAGCTGCACCTGATCGCCAACGAAAACGGCGAATTCGACGGTATCAGCGCCAACTACAGCGGTGCTGGCTTCACCGGCATGAAATTCAAGGCTACTGCCACCTCTCAGGAAGACTTCGACAAGTGGGTCGCTGAAGTCAAGCAGTCGCCGAAGAAGCTGGACAAGGCCGAATACGACGCCTTGGCCAAACCAAGCGAAAACAACCCGGTCGCGCTGTATAGCGAGGCTTCGCCTGAGCAGTTCCAGCTGATCGTCGACAAGTACGAAGGCATGAACCGCGGTCGTAGCCACGAAGAAGCAGGCAGCAAAGATCTGGCCACAACCAAGGGTGTGGAATCGAGTATGCAACCAGCTGCCGGTGCAGAGGAGTAAGAGATGTTCGGTAAATTAAGCCTGGAGGCGATACCCTATCACGAGCCGATAGTCATGGTGACGCTTGCCATGATCGCGCTCGGCGGTATCGCTGTCGTCGGTCTTATCACCTATTTCCGCAAGTGGACCTACTTGTGGAGCGAGTGGCTGACTACTGTCGACCACAAAAAGATCGGCGTGATGTACATCATCGTCGCGATGGTCATGCTGCTGCGCGGCTTTGCCGACGCCATCATGATGCGTACCCAGCTGGCTGCCGCAACCGGCGGCTCCGAAGGCTATCTGCCGCCTGAACACTATGACCAGATCTTCACCGCTCACGGTGTGATCATGATCATCTTCATGGCGATGCCGTTCTTCACCGGCCTGATGAACCTGGCGGTTCCTCTGCAGATCGGTGCTCGTGACGTTGCCTTCCCGTTCCTGAACTCCCTGAGCTTCTACCTGCTGCTGGCAGGCGTGCTGCTGGTCAACATCTCGCTGGGCGTTGGTGAATTCGCCAAGACCGGCTGGGTAGCCTATCCGCCGCTCGCGGGCATTCAGTACAGCCCTGGGGTGGGTGTCGACTACTACATCTGGGCGCTACAGCTATCCGGATTGGGTACGACGCTTACCGGCGTGAACTTCCTCGTCACCGTGATGAAGATGCGCGCACCTGGCATGAAACTGATGGACATGCCGATCTTCACCTGGACCTGCACCTGGGCCAACGTGCTGATCGTCGCTTCGTTCCCGATCCTGACTGCTGCACTCGCTCTTCTGACTGTTGACCGTTATCTGGACTTCCACATCTTCACCAACGAGCTTGGTGGGAATCCGATGATGTACGTCAACCTGTTCTGGGCGTGGGGTCACCCTGAGGTTTACATCCTGATCCTGCCGGCCTTCGGCGTGTTCTCGGAAGTCACTTCGACGTTCTCTGGCAAACGCCTGTTCGGCCACCACTCGATGATTTACGCATCGGGCGCGATCGCCATCCTCGGCTTTGCTGTATGGCTGCACCACTTCTTCACCATGGGTGCCGGCGCCAGCGTCAACACCTTCTTCGGCCTGGCGACGATGCTGATCTCCATTCCGACCGGTGTGAAGCTGTTCAACTGGCTGTTCACCATGTACCAAGGCCGTGTGCGCTTCACCGCACCGATGCTCTGGACCCTGGGCTTCATGGTCACCTTCTCCATCGGTGGCATGACCGGCGTACTGCTGGCCGTTCCGGGTGCTGACTTCGTCCTGCACAACAGCCTGTTCGTAATTGCGCACTTCCACAACGTGATCATCGGTGGCGCGGTATTCGGCTACATCGCCGGTTTCGCCTTCTGGTTCCCGAAAGCCTTCGGCTTCACCCTGAACGAGAAGTGGGGCAAAGCTGCCTTCTGGTTCTGGCTGTCGGGCTTCTACGTTGCGTTCATGCCGCTGTACGCCCTGGGCTTCATGGGCATGACCCGTCGTCTGAACCACTCCGACAACCCACTGTGGGAACCCTACCTGTACGTAGCCGTTGTCGGCGCCGTGCTGATCCTGTTCGGTATCGCTTGCCAGCTGATCCAGATCGTCGTTTCGGTCCGCGACCGCAAGCAGAACCTGGACGTGACCGGCGACCCATGGGGCGGCCGTACCCTGGAATGGTCGACTTCTTCGCCACCTCCGTTCTACAACTTCGCTCACATGCCTGAGAAAGTTGGCCTGGACTGCTGGCACGAAGCCAAGGAAGCAGGCGTTGCGTACAAGGCCCCGGCCAAGTACGAAGCCATTCACATGCCGAGCAACACCGCTACCGGTCTGTTCATGGGCCTGTTCCTGACCGTCTTCGGCTTCGCCTTCATCTGGCACATCTGGTGGCTGGTTGGCGCGAGCCTGGTTGCAACCATCGCTGTCTTCGTTCGCCACGCTGCACGTGACGACCAGGGCTACATGGTTCCGGCCGAAGAAGTGGCGCGCATCGAAGGCGAGCGTATGAAAGCGCTGGCCAAAGCAGGTGCTCTGCCTGCCGGCGCACGTGTCGAATCGTTTGAGCGGGTGTAATCAATGTCCAGTCAAGTAATGCACGGCGCTGCTCATGGTCACGACCATGGGCACGACGACCACCACCACGACTCGGGCCAGATGACCGTACTGGGCTTCTGGCTGTACCTGATGACCGACTGCATCCTGTTTGCGTCGCTCTTCGCCACCTACGCGGTGCTGTCCGGCAGTTTTGCCGGCGGCCCGTCGGGTCATGACATCTTCCAGCTCGATTTCGTAGCTGTTGAAACGCTGCTCCTGCTGCTGTCCTCGATCACCTTCGGCTTCGCCATGCTGAAGATGTTCGATGGCAAGAAAGCTGGCGTACTGGGCTGGTTGGCTGTGACCTTCCTGTTCGGTGCAGGCTTCATCGCGATGGAAATCTATGAGTTCCATCACCTGATCAGCGAGGGCTTCGGCCCGCAGCGCAGTGGCTTCCTGTCGGGCTTCTTCGCCCTGGTAGGTACCCACGGTCTGCACGTGACTGCTGGTCTGATCTGGATGGCAATCATGATGTACCAGATCAACAAGCACGGCATCACGCCGACCGCCAAGACCCGCATGAGCTGCCTGAGCCTGTTCTGGCACTTCCTGGACGTGGTCTGGATCTGCGTATTCACCGTCGTTTACCTGCTGGGGGTTCTGTAATGGCTAACGCACACGACACTCATCACGAAGGTAATCACGGCAGCGTCAAGTCGTACATGATCGGTTTTGTACTGTCGATCATCCTGACTGCGATTCCATTCGGCCTGGCCATGACCGCCAGCCTGCCGAAGAACCTGACCGTTCTGATCATTGTTGCCATGGCCGTGATCCAGGTAGTTGTTCACCTGGTTTACTTCCTGCACATGGACCGCTCGAAAGAGCAACGCAACAACGTTTCGACGTTCCTGTTCACCACCCTGGTGATCGCTCTGCTTGTCGGCCTGTCGCTGTGGATCATGTTCAGCATCCACTTCGAAATGTTGGCCAAGTGAGGTAAGACTGCATGTCCGTTAAGCACTTTATCCAAATCACCAAACCGGGGATCATTTTCGGTAACGTGCTTTCCGTGGCAGGCGGTTTCTTCCTTGCCTCGAAGGGCCATGTGGATTTCGCCCTGTTCCTGGCGGTGGTGATCGGTACTTCGCTGGTGGTTGCGTCCGGATGCGTGTTCAACAACTGCATCGACCGTGACATCGACCACAAGATGGAGCGCACCAAGAACCGTGTCATGGTTCAGGGCGGCATGTCGCTGCCCCTCGCGCTGATCTACGCCACCCTGCTCGGGGTGGCGGGTTTCAGCCTGCTGTATGTCCAGGCCAACCCGCTGTCTGCGTTCTGCGCACTGATTGGCTTTGTCGTCTACGTCGGTTTCTACAGCCTGTGGCTGAAGCGTAAATCGGTGCACGGCACCTTGGTTGGCAGCCTGTCGGGTGCCATGCCTCCGGTGATCGGTTACTGCGCCGTGAGCAACAGCTTCGACCTGGCTGCGGTAACCCTGCTGGTGATGTTCAGCCTTTGGCAAATGCCGCACAGCTTTGCCATCGCGATCTTCCGCTTCAAGGATTACAGCGCTGCCAACATTCCGGTTCTGCCGGTGGCACGTGGCATCCTCGCGGCGAAAAAGCAGATCGTGCTGTACGTGCTGGCCTTCGTGCTCGCCACCCTTATGCTTACCCTCGGCGGTTACGCCGGCCTCGGCTACCTGGCTGTGGCCGCTGCCATGGGCCTGTACTGGCTGTACATGGCCTGGGGTGGTTACAAGGCTGAGGACGACAGCAAGTGGGCCCGCAAGGTGTTCGGCTTCTCCATCCTTACCGTCACTGCATTGAGTGTGATGATGGGAGTGGACAGCCAGACCGCTGCGGACGTGCTGATGACCTACGCACGCTGAAACTGCTGCCTGTTTCACGAAAACCCCGGCCACTGTGCCGGGGTTTTTTTGGTGTTTTTCCTGTGCTGGCCTCT
>NZ_JBICJR010000012.1:0-153336 GCF_043103245.1 Pseudomonas sp. YQ_6 | reverse complement strand
TGGCACGGGCTGCGCCCGTGTTCGCGGGCACGCCCGCTCCCACAAGGATTGCGCAAGCGCCTGGAAAACAGGTCGGTTTTCAACTCACCATCGGCACATGCCGCGGGTGGCTGCTGACCCGCTCCAGCCAGGCCCTTACCGCCGGGTACTCTGCCAGGTCGAACCCGCCCTGCTGCGCCACATGGGTGTAGGCATACAACGCCACATCGGCAATCGAGTACTGATCACCCACCAGGTAAGGCGTCATCTGCAACTGCCGTTCCATCACCTTCAGCGCCTTGTAGCCGCCCTTGTGCAACTTGCGGTACTCGTCCAGGCGCTCGTCCGGCAGCCCCAGGTAGAACTGGATGAACCGCGCCACGGCAATGTACGGCTCATGGCTGTACTGCTCGAAAAACTGCCACTGCAGCACCTGGGTACGCAGGCGCGGTTCGCTGGGCAGGAACTCGCTACCATCGGCCAGGTAGTTGAGAATGGCGTTGGACTCCCACAGGTAGCTACCGTCTTCCAGTTCCAGCACCGGTACCTTGCCGTTAGGGTTCATCGCAAGAAACTCGGGCGTTTCGGTCTCGCCCTTGAGAATGTCCACCGGGTGCCATTCATACGGCCGGCCCAGCAGGCTCAACATGAGCTTGACCTTGTAACAGTTACCCGACTGGTAGTCGCCATAAACCTTGTACATCGACCCTCCCTGCAAAGCAGTTTCGCAATTGCGCCCAATATTTGGCGACTGTACGGCTAAAAGCAATGGCCGCTGTATGGCAAGGATCAACCTTGCTCGCTGTAGTCTGAAAAAACTGCTTACACCTTTACAAGGATTTTATTCATGACCGATGCCACTTCCGCACGCCTGCGGCCCCTGGCAGACACCTCCCCCTCGGCGGTGGTCGCCGGCTTCATTGCCATGCTCACCGGCTATACCAGTTCGCTGGTGTTGATGTTTCAGGCCGGCCAGGCGGCCGGGCTGACCACCGCGCAGATCTCGTCATGGATCTGGGCGCTGTCGATCGGCATGGCGGTATGCAGCATCGGCCTGTCGCTACGCTACCGCACACCGGTCACCGTCGCCTGGTCCACCCCCGGCGCGGCGCTGCTGATCACCAGCCTGGGTGGGGTCAGCTATGGCGAAGCCATTGGCGCCTACATCACCTGCGCCTTGCTGGTGCTGGTGTGCGGCCTGACCGGCAGCTTCGAGCGCCTGGTCAAACGCATCCCGGCCTCGCTGGCCTCGGCGCTGCTGGCGGGCATCCTGTTCAAGATCGGCAGCGAAATCTTCGTGGCCGCGCAGCACCGCACGCTGCTGGTGCTGGGCATGTTCTTCAGCTATCTGCTGGTCAAGCGCCTGTCGCCGCGTTATTGCGTGCTGGCCGCGCTGCTGGTGGGCACGGCATTGTCCGGCGCGTTGGGCCTGCTGGACTTCAGCGGCTTCCACCTGGAAGTGGCCAAGCCGGTGTGGACCACACCAAGCTTCTCGCTGGCGGCAACCATCAGCATCGGCATTCCGCTGTTCGTGGTGGCCATGACCTCGCAGAACATGCCTGGCGTGGCCGTTCTGCGTGCCGACGGCTACCAGGTACCGGCCTCGCCGCTGATTTCGGCCACTGGCTTTGCCTCGCTGCTGCTGGCGCCGTTCGGCTCGCATGGGGTCAACCTGGCGGCGATCAGCGCGGCGATCTGCACCGGGCCGCATGCCCATGAAGACCCGGCCAAACGCTACACCGCGGCAGTGTGGTGCGGGATTTTCTACGGCATTGCCGGGGTGTTCGGCGCCACCTTGGCGGCACTGTTCGCGGCATTGCCGAAAGAACTGGTGCTGTCGATTGCGGCACTGGCCCTGTTTGGTTCGATCATGAACGGTTTGACCGTGGCCATGAGCGAGGCGCGTGAGCGGGAGGCTGCGGTGATCACCTTTATGGTGACCGCTTCGGGGCTGACCTTGTTTTCGATTGGTTCGGCGTTCTGGGGGATTGTGGCGGGGGTGTTGGCCTTGGTGATTCTTAACCCGCGCAGGGGGTGAGGGTTGTTGTTGCCTGTGGCGGCCTATTCGCGGGTAAACCCGCTCCTACAACGGGAAATCACAAAACCCGCGAATGGGCCGGCACAGACAACGAGATTACAACCTGAAATGCCCCACCATGCCCTTCAAATCGGTGCCCAGCTGCGCCAGCTCGACACTGGACCGGGCATTGTCCTGCATCGCCAATGCCGCCTGGTCCGCACTACCACGAATCTGCGTGACACTGCGGCTGATCTCTTCCGCCACCGAACTCTGCTGCTCGGCCGCTGCGGCAATCTGCTGGTTCATCTGCTGAATCAATGACACCGCTGCGGCAATGCTACCCAGCGCACTTTCGGTCTGCAGTGCATCGGCCACGGCCAGCCGTACCAGCTCGGTACTGCCGCGGATCTGCGCCACCGACTGCTGGGCATTGCCGCGCAGGCTGGCCACCAAGGTCTCGATCTGTTCGGTGGATTGCCGGGTACGCCGCGCCAGGGCGCGCACTTCATCGGCCACCACGGCAAAGCCGCGCCCCTGCTCGCCGGCACGGGCAGCCTCGATGGCAGCATTAAGCGCCAGCAGGTTGGTTTGCTCGGCCACGCTCTTGATCACTTCCAGCACGTCACCAATGGTGTGGATTTCGGCACTGAGGCTGTCGATGCCGGCGCTGGCAGCTTCTGCCGCCGACGCCAGCTGCTCGATGCGCTGCATGCTCTGGCGCACCACCTGCTGGCCGGTGCCGACCTTCTCGTCCGCGGCCTGGGCCGCCTGCGCCGCCTCCTCGGCATTGCGCGCCACATCGTGCACGGTGGCAGTCATCTGCTGCATGGCGGTCGCCACCTGTTCGGTTTCCTCCTTCTGGCTGCCCACCTCGCGGTTGGTCTGCTCGGTCACCGTCGACAACGCCTGGGCGCTGCCGGCCAATTGTTCGATACCCTGCTGCAAGCCGCTGACTATGCCCGAGAGCCCCGCCGCCATCTGCTGCATGGCCTGCATCAGTTGCCCCACCTCATCCCGGCGCGGCGCCTGGGCGTCGAAGCCCAGTTCACCCGCCGCAATGCGCTGGGCGCGGGCGATCACATGCTTCAAAGGGCCAACCACAGCCCGGGTAATCAGCCAGGCGGCCAATACGCCGACGAGCAACGCCAGCGCCGTGGCCAGGCCGATGGCGATGGCATTGCGCTGCAGCTCGCCTTGCAGGGCCTGCTCCTGCCCAAGATAGGCTTGGTCGACACGCCCGGTAACCCGCTCGGCGCTGGCTTGCAACTGCGCCTTCAGCCCCTGCTCGCGGGCCAGTTGGTCGGTGTATTCGTTGAGTTTTTCCGAGAAACTGCCAATGTGCCCCGCCACTTCGCCCAACACACTCTGGTAACCGGCATCGCCAACCGCGCCTTGCAACTGGCTGACCAAGCCAGCGGCCTCCACCGTCTGGGCAATACGCTCCTGGCTCACACCCTCCTCGCCCTTGCGGCTTTTTTCCAGGCGTACCCGGGCTTCGTCCATGGCCTGCAGCATCAGCCGCGACACCTGGGCCACCTGCGCGGCTTGCTCAAGAAACTCGCCACCCTGCTGGCCCTGGGACTGCTTGAGGGTGTACACGCCGTCATCGGCCAGGCCGGCCTGCAGCACATCAAGGTTGTTGGACACGTTGGACACCGACCAGCTGGCCATGTCCAGCGCCAGCTCCTTGGCTTGCACGGCCTCGACAAAGGCTTCGAATGCCTGGCCATAGGCGGCGAGATCGGTTTGCGCCGCCGCCAGCGCCGGCAGGCCTCGGGCGCGTTCGACCAAACCCTGCAGGCCGCCACGCAAAGCGTCGGCCTGCTGCATGTCGGAGCGCAGGGCAAACGCCTGCTCATGTTCGCGCAAGCGCAGCAAGTCGGTATTGAACTGGGCCAGCTTGCGCAAGCTGTCGAAGCGCTGGCCAACGCTTTGCAACGCCACGACGCCGATAGCCGCCACCGCCAGCGTCAGCAGCAGCACCAAGGCAAAGCCCAGGCCAAGTTTGCGGGCCATGCCCAGGTTGGCCAGCACACCGTGCTTGCTCGTGCCCATCACCGATCCCCTTTCAGCCAGTGAGGTTATTCCGAAGGCTAAGGGTGGCAACGTTATCTGCCAATGAACAAGGGCCTGGCGTCAGAATAGTGTCAAATAGCTATGTCTTGTCGTTTTTGGCTGCAAAAGGGTCGCTTTCAGTGCCAGCTGTAAAAGATATCACTAGGCCATCAATGATAGCCCGTCCCTCAACCTGCGACGGCACCTGCCCATATTAAATCGACGCAAGTAAAACATTCATTTATTCCAATCCACACTTTATCGAACACTATTGACGCCATTAAATTTGCGCCAAAAGTGGGGTATTGAAATTTTTTTAAACACCCCTGCACACAATAAAAACGTCGCTATCGTGATCGGTAACTGGCCCGTTCTCCGGACCTGCAGTGCACCCTGGAGTTTGCAATGAAAACAGCCATGTTTACTGCTGTGGTCACCCCGTTGCTGCTGTTCACTGTGCCAACCGTTGGCTATGCCGAAACTTCCACCGCCCCGTTGTTCACCCTTGGCTTACAAGGGAGCTACACCCAACTGGAACTCAACGGCCGTAATAATGAAACCGAAGATATGCCCGAAGGTGGCTTATTCATTAACTACGGCAACAAGATGACGGCCAGGCAAGGCCTTGTCTACCAGGCCGAAGCCAGCGGCATGTACTCGAAACAGCATGACCAGAAGCTCAAGGACGGCCAGGCCGACCTGGACCTGGGTTGGCGGTTGGCACTGGCCGAACGGCATTCAGTCGACCTGCTGCTGGGCGCCGGTTACAAATGGAACCGGTTGGAACCCAATACCAGCCGCCATGATGTCGACCTTACCAACCGCACGCCGTTCGCCAAGCTGGCGGCGGGGTACAATTACCGCTTCAATAATGCCACCTTGCGTTTCGAAGCGGGGATACGCCAGGTTATCAATGGCGATTCGCAATTGAAAATACATGGCATCAGCAACGAAGAGGTTGACTTGAAAGGTACCACCAACCCCTTTGCCGAACTTAGTGTGTTGTTCAACCAACACGGTGCTGTGCCGGTATACGCTTCGCTTTACTTCAGCCGCTACAACTATGAACTGGACGGGCAGTTCCTGATGACTGACTCGGACGAACAAACCCGTGACGAGTACGGCCTGAAAATAGGCGTCAGCTTTTAGCCAGGTGGCCGGCTGGCTGCCCGGCTTGCTCAGAACGGCCTGGGCACGCCCCTCCTGTCCATACGCGACATCGTAGGCTTTGGCCTGGTGATCGCATTTGTCAGGGGCGGGCTTGCCCACAAAGCAGCCCGCACGGCATCCACTCAGATCGCCGTAGCCCCACCATCCACCGTCAGGCAATGCCCGGTGGTAAACGCCGCGCCATCACTGCACAGGTACAGCACAGCGCTGGCGATTTCCTCGACCTTGCCAATGCGCCCCACCGGGTGCATGGCTGCGGCGAACTCGGCCTTGCGCGGGTCGGCCTGGTAGGCGCGGCGGAACATGTCGGTGTCGATCACGGCCGGGCACACTGCGTTCACGCGGATGCCCTTCTTGGCGTACTCGATGGCCGCCGACTTGGTCAGGCCGATGACCGCATGCTTGCTGGCGCTGTAGATGCTCATCTTTGGCGCCGCCCCTAGCCCCGCCACCGACGCGGTATTGACGATGGCCCCACCGCCTTGGGCCAGCAACAAGGGCAACTGATATTTCATGCACAACCACACGCCCTTCACGTTCACGCCCATGATGGCATCGAACTCCGCTTCGCTGCCTTCGGCCAGGCGGTGTTGCTCGATCTCGATCCCGGCGTTGTTGAAGGCGTAGTCCAGCCGGCCGTATGCGGCAATCAGGCGCTCATGCAACTGGCGCACCTCGGCGTCGCGGGTCACGTCGCAGGCAATGAACAGCGCTTCGCCGCCCGCCGCGTGGATCTGCGCCACGGTGGCCTCGCCGCCGACCGGGTCGAGGTCGGCCACCACCACTTTCATGCCCTCGTGGGCGAACGCCAGGGCGGTTGCCCGGCCGATACCGGCAGCCGCGCCGGTCACCATAGCTACCTGGCCAGAAAACGTCATGCTCATCGCGTGCTCCTGTGAGGGTTTGGGGTGGGGTTCAGAGCATAGTCAGCCACCACTCGGCCGGGCAGCATCATCACAGCAACGGTTGGGCTACCATGCTTGTCAGTGATTTTAAGGAACCGTCTTCATCAACAAGGTAGATTGAACGCCTTACGCCCTCCACCGCCCACAAGGACCCGCCATGACCCAGACCAACCGCCGCTTCCTGCTTGCCAAACGCCCGGTCGGCGCCGTGCGCCGTGACGACTTCAGCTTCGAGACCGTACCCGCCGAACAACCCGGCGAAGGCCAGGTACTGGTGCGCAACCTGTACCTGTCGCTGGACCCGGCCATGCGTGGCTGGATGAACGAAGGCAAGTCCTACATCCCGCCCGTGGCCCTGGGCCAGGTAATGCGTGCGCTGGGTGTGGGTGAGGTGGTTGCCTCCAATCACCCCGGCTACCAGCCCGGCGACCACGTGAGCGGCGCCCTCGGTGTGCAGGACTACTTCACCGGCGAGCCCCAGGGCCTGCACAAGATCGACCCCAAGCTGGCCCCCCTGCCCCGTTACCTGTCAGCCTTGGGCATGACCGGCATGACCGCCTACTTCGCCCTGCTGGAGGTCGGCCAACCCAAAGCTGGCGATACCGTGGTCATTTCCGGCGCGGCCGGTGCGGTGGGCAGCATTGTCGGGCAGATTGCCAAGATCAAAGGCTGCCGCGTGGTCGGCATTGCCGGCGGTGCCGAGAAGTGCCAGTACCTGAAGGACGAACTGGGCTTTGACGGCGTTATCGACTACAAGGCCGAAGACGTGCTGGCCGGCCTGAAGCGCGAATGCCCCAAAGGCGTGGACGTGTACTTCGACAACGTGGGCGGCGACATCCTCGATGCCGTGCTGACGCGCATTAACTTCAAGGCACGCATTGTGATTTGCGGCGCGATCAGCCAGTACAACAACAAAGAAGCGGTGAAAGGCCCGGCCAACTACCTGTCGCTGCTGGTGAACCGCGCGCGCATGGAAGGTTTTGTGGTGATGGATTACACCAAGGACTACGGCAAGGCCGCGCAGGAGATTGCCGGCTGGTTGGCCAGTGGTCAGGTGAAGAGCAAAGAGGACGTGGTGGAAGGGCTGGAAACCTTCCCGGAGACCTTGTTGAAGCTGTTCAGCGGGGAGAATTTTGGCAAGTTGGTGTTAAAGGTTTAAACGCCCCTGCACGGCACCGATGGCCCGACATAGCCCGTCGTAGGAGCGGGTTCACCCGCGAAAGGGCGGGGCCTGCGGGCCAATTTCCACCGGCCGTTCACCGTTGCCGCCGCCACCGTATTCGCGGGTAAACCCGCTCCTACACGGATCGGGGGCGCAGCCACATCAATGGTTCGACACAGGCATCGGTGGCCCGAAAGGGCCAGGCCTGCCGGCCAATTTCCACCCGCCGTCCACCGTTGCCCCCGCCACCGTATTCGCGGTAACACACATCGGTGGTTCGGCGCAGGCCGTTGTCGGACAGCCGCAGGTTAATTACCCACGAATCTCCGCCACCACCGCTGCCAACGCTTGCGCAGGGTCTGCAGCCTGGCTGATCGGCCGGCCGATTACCAGGTAGTCCGAACCGGCATCCAGTGCCTGGCGTGGGGTGAGGATACGGCGCTGGTCATCCTGCGCGCTGCCCGCCGGGCGAATGCCCGGGGTCACCAATTGCAGCGAGGGATGCGCCGCCTTCAGTGCCGGGGCCTCGAGCGCCGAGCACACCAAACCGTCCATACCCGCTTTTTCCGCCAGCGCCGCCAAACGCAGCACTTGCTCTTGGGGGTCGACATCCAGACCAATGCCGGCCAGATCTTCACGCTCCATGCTGGTCAGCACGGTCACGCCAATCAGCAACGGCTGCGGGCCGCTGCGCTTGGCCAGTTCTTCACGGCAGGCCGCCATCATGCGCAGGCCACCGGAGCAATGCACGTTGACCATCCACACGCCCATCTCGGCGGCAGCCTTTACGGCCATGGCGGTGGTGTTGGGAATGTCGTGGAACTTGAGGTCCAGGAACACTTCGAAGCCCTTGTCACACAGGGTTTCGACAATGCCCGAAGCGCTGCTGGTGAACAGCTCCTTGCCAACCTTCACCCGGCACAGCGCAGGGTCAAGCTGGTCAGCCAGCTTCAGGGCGGCCTCACGGGTAGGGAAATCCAGGGCGACGATCAGGGGCGTCTGGCAGGCGGACATGGGCAGGGTCTCTTGGCAAGTCGAAAACGGCGCGCATTGTAAACGAAGTGGCGCAGGCTTTGGGGCCCGCAGGTCACGGAATTGGCCCAACAAGGCCTGGCACCTATAATTGAACCAACGGAACGGGCAATTGCTCAAAATTCATGTAACCGTTGCCCACGGCCCGATCTAAGGAGAACGACAATGCCCTGGTATGCCTGGCTGATACTCATCATAGCCCTCGGCTCGATTGTCGGCGGGTTGATGCTGCTGCGCGACACGGCCAAGAAACTGCCGCTGACCGAAGAACAACTGCGCAAGGTACATCAGCGCAATGCCGAGGCGGATGCCAAGGACGCAGAAGACAGTTAAAACACCCAGACCTTCAGGCGCTGCGCCTGTGGGAGCGCCCATTCCCGGCACGTAAAGGCCGGGCCAGGGCATCACCCCGGCCCCTGCCCGCTTACTCCACCATCACCTTGTCCCGGTTGCGCTCCAGCAACGCATTGCCTATCCCCTTTATCTCCAGCAGCTCATCCACCGAAGCAAACGGCCCATTGGCCTCGCGGTAGGCCACGATAGCCTCCGCCTTGGCCTTGCCAATGCCGTTCAGCTCCTTTTGCAGAGTGAGTGCATCCGCCGTGTTCAAGTCCAGCCTCGGCGCCTGCTGTGCCTGGGCCACCACCGGCACCGGTTCGGCCACTGCCATGTTGCTGGCCGGGGCGGCGCTAAGGGAGAAAGACAAACTGGCGAACAGCGGCAGCAGCAGGTACGACAGAACGTTATTGCGCATGGTCAACACTCCTTGGGTTGGTCATTTTCCAGCAGCCGCTTTCCTTCGGCTGCGCAACCAACCCTAGCGGGTAAGCCGGCCGCACAATACCCAACCTCCCCGGCGAATGGTTACCGAATCGGTCAGCAAAACGCTCAACTTCGCCCACCCACCAACCGTGGCTGTTTTCGCCCCGCTCGGCCCGGCCCTGAATGCACAAGGCCCTGGCCCTGTGCCTGTAGCCAAATCCCCGTTTGTCCGATACCCGCTGCCCACGAATGCCCAGCCATCCTCCTACAACGCCCGCCGAACAAGGCCCGCCCGGTAAACCGCCCTCCCCCAGTCGGTAAGCTTCCCCCCGGCAAACTGGCACGCCATTGCTCGCCTGCTAGATTTCTTGAGCAATGGAAACCGGCCTGCTTCAAGGACCCGAGCAAGAGGATCACTGCCGTGCCCCTCAGGACCCTGACTGTTTTCGGTACCCGCCCAGAAGCCATCAAGATGGCCCCGCTAGCCCTGCAATTGGCGCAGGACAGCCGCTTCGAAGCCCGCGTGTGCGTCACCGGCCAGCACCGGCAAATGCTCGATCAGGTGCTGGAGCTGTTCGGCATCAGCCCCGATTACGACTTGAACATCATGAAAGCCGGCCAGGACCTGACCGGTGTGACCACTGCCATCTTGCAAGGCATCCGACCGGTGCTGGCCACGTTCAAGCCCGACGTAGTGCTGGTGCACGGCGACACCGCCACCACCTTTGCCACCACTCTGGCGGCTTACTACCAGCAAATCCCCATTGCCCATGTTGAGGCCGGCCTGCGCACCAACAACCTGTATTCACCCTGGCCCGAAGAAGGCAACCGGCGCTTGACCGGGGCCCTTGCCGCGCTGCACTTCGCGCCCACCGCCACCTCGCGCGACAACCTGTTGCGCGAAGGCACCGACCCGGCGCACATCTTCACCACCGGCAACACCGTGATCGACGCCTTGCTGGAGGTGGAGCAAAAGCTGCAAAGCCCCGCGCTGAAGGCCCGTTTCGCCAGCCACTTCAGCTACCTGGCAGCCGAGCGCCGGCTGTTGCTGGTCACCGGCCACCGGCGCGAGAACTTTGGTGGCGGCTTCGAGCGCATCTGCCAGGCCCTGGTGCAGATTGCGCGGCAATTCCCCGAGTTGGACGTCGTGTACCCGGTCCACCTCAACCCCAACGTACGCGAGCCGGTCAACCGGCTGTTGGGGGATGTAAGCAACATCCACCTTGTCGAACCGCTGGATTACCTGCCATTCGTTTACCTCATGACCCGGGCCTGTGTGATTCTGACCGACTCGGGCGGCATTCAGGAGGAAGCGCCGGCCCTGGGCAAACCGGTGCTGGTGATGCGCGACACCACCGAGCGCCCGGAAGCCGTGGCGGCAGGTACGGTCAAGCTGGTGGGCACCGAAGTGGCATCGATTGTGCGGGCGTTGAGTACCTTGCTGACCGATGAGGCGGCGTATCGCGAAATGAGCTTCGCCCATAACCCCTATGGCGATGGCAAAGCCTGCGCGCGCATACGCGAAGCCCTGGCCACCTGGACCAGCCCCCACCGCTCAATGTAGGAGCGGGTTCACCCGCGAATACGATAGCCGCGACACCCCTGCCCCCCAGTAAAAACTGGCCAGCGGCCCACCCCGACCTGTGCCCCCCCCCCCCGCTCGGCGTAGGAGCGGGTTGACCCGCGAATACGGTAGCCGCAGCACCGCTGAACACCCAGTAAAAACTGGCCAGCAGCCCCCCCCTTCCGCGTGTAAACCCACCCCAACAACGGTCAACAATCACCGCGAAGATATTTGCCTTGGAATGCACATTACTCACGTCAGACTTTCCTGAAACCCCGCCCCACCTCTTCAGCTCGGACAACCAAGCGAACTATCCTACGCGCCAGTCAGAAGCAGCTGAATTGTCGGGGAAATGCCTCAGGGATAACGTCACCGGGTCGCCATGTTGGTGACCGGGTGTGAGAACCTGATGCGAGCTACCTGGCTTGCCTGTCATGGCAGTCGTACGCGGGCAGACTTCGGTCTGGCCGAGCTTTGTAGCTCCCTCGGTTTCTCACCCCGTGTACGACTGCCGCCCTGGTCCGTGAGAAAGATCTGCGTGGCAGTTCCACCTATCAGGAGCAACTACCATGAAAAACAACAACCAATCCCCCCTCCTCACCGCAGGCATCGAAACCTTCCTCGAAGCCGGCAACCCCACCCTGTACCTGCTGCGCGTCCAACCCGGCGTCCCCGTCGATGACGCCTATGAACACGTCTCCGTCCTGCTGGGCTACTGCAAGCACCTGGTACGCGAAGGCGACATGGAAGACGACCACAAGATGCTGGGCGCTGCGGACTACCTGCTGGCCACCGCAAAAGCCCTGATGAACGACATCGAGATTGCGAAAAACAGGCACCACTGAAGGGAATGACGCGAGACCAGGCGAGGCTATGCCTCGCTTGCAGTCAGAAGAAATGGGCTTCATCAGGCCAGACGTGGCGAGGGCGAACCACTGCAGTGGCCAAGCCCCACACTGTGGGAGCGGGCGCGCCCGCGAACACCGGCACCGCCGGTGCCATCCACCCCATGCCTACAAGATCACAGCCCCACCCGCCGCTCAAATCTCACTGCGCGGATAAACACTGATAAACGCCGAAATGGCAATTGCATCCCCATCATCCACCTTCACCCGCGGGCTCTGCCCCGAGCGTTTGATATCCGAGGCAAAATCAGCCGTCTTGAATGCCTGCTCAAGCTCGTCACCGCCCACCCCGGCATAAACGACCACCTGGGTACCGGTATTGTGCTTTTGCAGGGGCAGCTGCTTGATCTGAACCTGCACGCCCGCCTTGGTCAGCGCAACGGCAATTTCCTTGGCAAAGCGCACAGCTTCCTTGTCATCTTTGTGGATATTCAGCAACACCACCGGTGCCAGCGTCTTAGCCTTCAGCTCGCCCGCCAATGCCTTGAACGCATCATGCGCCTGCGGCGTCAGCGCTCTGGGCTTCAGGCTGGCCTCCAGCTTCAACCGCTCGGCCCTCTCGCGCTCCAGTTCGGCCCTGAGCGCATCGTTCTGCTCAATGAGTTGCTCGATCTCCAGCCTGGCCTGCACGTCCGACTCGTGGACGACAGTAACCGCCTGCGCCCCCCGGGAAACGGGCACTTCGGCTTGCTGGTTTTTTACATCCGAGGTCATATGGGCAATGATCATCGCACTGGCGGCGATCAGCGCAGCGATGACCGCAGTGGCAGAGGCTATGGCATGGATAAGGCTGGCTGCGTCTGCTGAAATATCAGGCATAAACAACTTCTTGAAGTTAGGGATGTTCATCGTTTCACGGTCAGGCAGGCGCATCGGGCGGATGCTCTGGTACGGATACAAGTCAAGCCAAGAAGGCTAGTGAGGTCTGGCAGAGTGCCATAATTTTGCGGATTTTGCTGTAAACACATGGGTTTCGCGGCCACTGTCGCAGGTTTGCTTGCGCTTGAAATTACGCTTCCTGAAGCTACCTCCGCCTTCGGAAGGCACCCCTACCCCTCAATTATCGCTGCAAAAATCTGCGGGTCGGGTGCACTTTTTGGTCGTAAACCTTACAGTCAGCGACTGCCCATCAAAACCCCATGCCTTGGCTGCACAGTGTGAACCCATTCACTTCCAAAACGGTCCGTCCAGCGTAAGCTGTGAAGCAATGTCGGAAACAAAAATCTGTAGGTTCACGACTTCCCAAATCGATATCAATATGCCACCATCAATCTACGCCATTCGTCTCGAATGCGGCTAAAGGATTAGAACTTTCGGTTGCATTTGCAGCGTCTTGCTTGACGCTTACGCCCTCTCGCGCTTACCCTTCCGCCCCTTAGAACAGGGAAGTGTCCGGAAGATCCGTCTGAAATCGCCCCAGGGCGAACCTTTCCTGAAGATGAATTCCGGCGTGCCTAGGCGCGCTGCATTGCTTTGCGGTCGCCATCTTGAAAGCTCGTTCGTCTTTACAGATACAGAAATCGGTTATTTTCGCGTTAGTCCTGCGCGAGGCCCGTGCTCGCGTTGGCGGTAGTCGCCTCGGGGCAGTGTGGATGCTGCTTGAGCCGCTGATCCACCTTTTGCTGTTCTCTGTGCTGTTCGCGATGATGCGCGGTCGTACAATCTCTGGCGTGGAATACCCTGTATTCATCCTGGTTGGAATGGCGCCGTTCCTACTCTATCGCAACACCGCTCTCCGGCTAATGGATAGCCTTCGAGAAAACCGATCGTTGTTTGGCTACAAGCAAATTAAGCCCTTGGACACCTACGTTGCTCGGGTAATTGTAGAAACATGCATTGCCGCTACCGTCTACGCCATTCTGGTATTTGGCTTCGCGTGGTTCGGCTTTGACATGTCAGTCCATAGCCCCCTGCAGTGGGTTGCCACACTACTGCTTGGACTCTTGTTCGCCTTCGGACTAGGAATGCTCCTAGCCCTGATTACCCACGCCCTTCCAAGCCTGAAAATTGTCATTCGCATGGCCTTTTTTCCCCTTTACTTCGTTTCAGGCGTACTAATCCCTGCCTCATACCTCCCCCAAGCTATGATGCCGGTGCTACTGCTTAACCCTTTCCTGCACATCCTTGAGCTAATCCGAGCTGAAGTCTTGCCTCAGTATACGCCTGTTGATGGGGTATCCGAGGCGTATGTCATTAGCTTCGCCCTGGTATTGCTGTTCCTATCTCTGGGCGCATACCGTGCCCGAAGAATGCATTTGATTTCCACCAAGAACGGTTAAGTACAGGCCAAACGTGTTCGAACTAAGAAACGTCACCAAGTCGTACCTCACCCCGAACGGTCGGAGGTATGTCTTCCGCAACCTGTCGTTAGCTATACCGCCAGGTAAGAATATTGGACTGATCGGTCGCAACGGTGCTGGTAAATCCACCCTAATGCGTCTTCTCGGCGGAGCAGATGTGCCCGACTCTGGAAGCATAATTACCGATCGAAGCATCTCCTGGCCAGTCGGATTGGCGGGGGGCTTCCAAGGCAGTATGACAGGACGTGACAATATCAAGTTTGTCTGCCGTATCTACGGAGCAACCGGCGATGCAATGCGCGAAAAGATTCGTTACGTCCAGGATTTTGCCGAAATTGGTGACTGGATCGACGAACCAATTAAGACCTATTCTTCCGGTATGCGCTCACGCGTGGCGTTCGGCCTAAGCATGGCATTTGACTTCGATTACTACCTTATTGACGAAGTAATGTCGGTGGGCGATGCCCAATTCAAACGTAAATGCGCCGATGTCTTCCAAGAAAAACTGCAAAAATCCAACATTGTGCTAGTTACCCATACAATGTCCGAGGTTGAAAAACTTTGCGACGTGGTACTACTGGTACGAAATGGTGATATCCAAGTTTACGATGATGTATCTGAAGGTATAAAGGCTTACAGCAGCTGAAACAACCCAATCATAATTTCAAGCGGTACCGTTCGATATCAAGGATGCATCCAAATATGAGCAGTAGGGGTAAAAAGAAGGGCTGGCACTTGGCGATCGCCATGGTAGTCTTACCAATGATCCTGGCAGGTGTGTACTACAGCGTATTTGCTGTCGACCGCTTCGTCAGCTCCGCTCAAGTGGTGGTACGTCAGGATGGCAATAATCAAGGTGCTCAAGTACCGGGACTTGCCACCTTGCTGACTGGCACCAATCCGGCTTCGCGGGAAGAGACTCTTTACCTGCGCGAATTCATCACGTCTATGGACATGATGTTGCTGCTTGAAGACCGCGTAAAGTGGATTGAGCAATACGCCGCTCAACGCAGCGACGTCTTTTTCTGGCTCGACAAAGACGCCCCTCGCGAAGATCTGCTCAAGTACTACCAGCGCATGGTATCGGCACACTACGATGAAACAACTGGACTCCTACGCGTTGAAGTCCAGGCGTTCACTCCCGAATTGTCCGAAAAAATGCTGCGAGTCATCCTTCAGGCCAGCGAACACTTCGTTAACGAAGTCAGTCACAACATTGCACGCGAGCAAATGAAATTTGCTCAAGGCGAATTGGAAACGGCGCGGCTTAATTACTCCAAACGTAAGACTCAATTGCTGAACTTCCAGAACGACAATAAAGTTTTGGATGGCGGTAACACGGCGCAAAGCCGCGCCACCATCATTGCCGACCTTGAAGGACAGTACACCAAAGAGCAAGCCGCACTCACAGAGATGTCTTTTAAACTACGAGGCGACGCCCCTCAAATTCGTCAGCAAAAGCAAAAAGTTCAAGCGATCACTCAACAATTAGCCAAAGAAAAACGATTGTTGGTTTCCTCGCCTCAGGGTTCTCAATTGAACGTCGTAGCTTCTCGCTACCAACAATTAACCTTGGATGCAGGGATTGCGGAAGAGACCTACAAAACGGCTGTCGCTGCACTTGACAATGCGCGTGTCGAAGCAAGCAAAAAAATTCGTACTTTAGTCACAGTTGTTAGCCCTAATACTCCACAACTCGCCTTGTACCCGGAGCGCTGGTACAACCTGGCAACAATTTTGCTGGGTCTCCTGATGGTCTACGGTATCACCCGCTTCATTCTGGCTTCAATCGAGGATCACCGTGATTAAATCACTGAGCGTCTCTATGACATTTAACCTCAAAATCATGGCGGTCGTGCTCGCGACTGCAGGGCTGACTGGCTGCGGCGGCACCTTGTCAGGCGCCGGGCCATACAAGGGCACAATTGAAAGCAAAAACGAGGCTTACAATCTCGTTGATATCGACGCCCGCACAATTGCTCCTTACATGCAAGGGGCCGCTCGCCCAGCACTAGCCAGCGTGACAAAACCTACTCCGCCAGAAGTCCGGCTGATGGCGGGTGATACGCTTAATGTACTCATTGCCGACACCGCTCCCGAAGGATCGGCATTGTTTGCACCTCTTGCTACCGGCGGCACCCAGTTGAAGTCTCGCATCGACGCGCAAGGTATGCTTTCACTTCCCTACGTTGGTCGGCAATTCGTTGCCGGGATGACACTCAACGAAGTGGAAAATATGATTCGCCGCCAGCTCAAGGGAATTACGTCAGACGTACAAACTCATGTCGAACTCGTTGGGGATCTTTCTGGCTCCGTATTAGTTGCGGGAGCAGTCAAAGCTCCAGGTCGCTTCAGTACGTTGCAAGGCCCGCTAACGCTCCTTGACGCTGTCAACCAAGCAGGAGGCCCAGTCATGGAGCCTCACCTTGTCAATGTCACGGTGCGTACAGGCAGCGAAGTTAGACAGTTCAATTACGAAGACATCCTCGCTGGCAACAACATGGTTCTGCGCCCTAATTCGGAAGTAGTTTTAGATCGCGCACGCCAGAGATTCGTTGCAATGGGTGCAGTAGGCGAACCTGGCCTCAAAGATCTTCCAAGCCAGCATACCAGCTTGCTAGATGCACTTGGTAGTGTAGGAGGATTACGGGAAGCAAATGCTAACCCAGAGGGTGTCTTTGTATTCAGGATGGGCGACGGTCCGAACGCCAAGCCCACAGTGCTTCGCTTGAACATGCGAGACCCAGCAGCAATTTTCTACGCCAGGCAGATTGCAGTTAAGCCCGACGATACCATTTACGTCACAAACGCAGCGGTATACGAATGGCAAAAAGTTATCGGCCCAATCGTTCAAACAATGGTTCTAGGTCGAACAGCAGGAGCTTACAACTAAAATCAGAATCTGATTTTACCGACTATTAATTAAACACCCACTCAGCTATAAACATACGAATTTTCAGGGCAGAAAAATCGAAAATGGCCATAACCATCAACCACGTCACATCAAATAACGTTCATAGCGGTATATTTGAGGATATCTTCAGATACTTTTCTCGCTACACCGAGGGCTTCGCGGAACATGTCGTAAGTGAAAAACCGATCATTGGGGCTCACGTACGCCACTATCACCGTCCTCATCTCGAAGATAAGCTCATTTCCCCTTGCGTCGTGACGGTTCACCACGATTTGGACGATCCTGATGGCTGGCTTTCTATCGATGCATTTCTCGACCGCTATCGAGAAGCGGATGTAGTTATCTGCCTGAATACTATTCAGCAAAAAATATTGGCCAAACACGGTATTCATCATACACGTGTTGTACCGCATGGCTACAACCAACATCTGATTGACCCTGCACGAGCCAAGGGCCGTATCAAACGAGAAAAGTTTACGCTTGCCATTGTATCTAAACGGTACGGTCGGAAAGTTAAGGGGGAGGCCTATCTGTTTGAGCTGGCGAAACGACTCGACCCCTCATTAATCGAGTTTTTCCTTGTAGGCGACGGCCGAGCAGAGGAAGGTCGCATTTTCCGTCAACTCGGCTTCAACACCGAGGTTTATGAAAAGCTACCATACGCCACCCTGATTGATGCATATCGGGGTATCGATGCACTACTCATGACCAGTTACTTTGAAGGCGGCCCAGCCAATATTCCTGAGGCTGCAGCAATGGGCGTCCCGGTTTTGTCGAACCCGATCGGAATGGTTCCCGACCTTATTGACGACGGACTGCATGGCATCTACTTGACCATGGACCCATCTATTGATGCGGAAACCATTAATCGACTGGCGGCCGATGAAGACAACATCTACTCCGACCTTCTTCACACCAGCCAAACTGCAAGCCAAAACTTAATTACCTGGCAGGATTCCATTCTTGGAAATGTCAAGCAGCATGTAAGCCTCCTGAAAGGTAGTCACGACTCTATCACCAAAGCGCTGGAGGCAACCGCATGAGCAAGTTTCTCATCGCCGATCCGGTACACATCCATGCCCGTAACTTCGGTAGCCTTTTCGACTATTTCGCCGACAAAAAGGCGACCACAGTATTTAACGAAGAGTTCAAACCATGGATGAGCGCCTTTGGTAACTACACCGAATTCCAGAAGCCGCTGAAAGAAAATTATTCTAAGCTGAAGAAACTAGAAGCAAACGAGCTTTTCGACTTCAGCGTGATGCAAATAAATCTGTTCAAGGTATGCAGAGCAGAAATTCTCTCGCTGGTAATAACCTCCGAAGATATGCGCAGCACCCCACTGCCTGATAATACACGCGAGCTTTTTGATATTTTGTACAGCGCGCACAAGGATACCCTCCTCTGGAATATGGCTGCCGCCATCCACTGGATCGAATTCTGGTCGGCAATGCTGAAACGGCACAATCCGAAATTCGTCCTTGTATTCTCCGGAAGCCTGACATACGCGCGATCTCTTCTTGAGGCAGTGCGTACTCATACTGCCCGAATCTTCGTATTAGAGAGCTTCTTTACCGGCAACGACAACTATGTCGAAGAGAAGTTTGAGCCTATCGCAAACAATTCAAACCTCAAGCATCTGGCATACTACAATTCTCTTGAGCCGAACTTGACACCTGCGGAGCGCGACCGCGAACGAAACAAAGCCATCAACAAAGTCATTTCCTCAAAGAACAAAAACGTTAATCAACCAGAAGAAACCAAAGTAAAGCTCTTCAAAAACGAAAAAAAGACCATTCTAATCACCGGCCAAGTACTAAATGACTTCTCAGTCCTTGAGTACAAAGGTGTAGGCCTGAATAGCATTGCCTTTTACATAGAGCTTATCAAAAAACTTCTAACCCGCACCGATCTGAATATTATATTCAAGGCACATCCGTGGGAGCGAAAGAAGAAAAATATTCAGTCCCCGCTTACACTTGATACTTTGTGTAAAGAATTCAACACATCACCAAGTATCACAACAGCCAATGATCGACTAGTTTTCATTGAGGACTTCAATATCAAGTCCCTCTTCAGGCAAGTTGATTTTGTCGCAGGGATCAACTCGCAGGCACTTATTGAAGCAGCCTTTGAAGGCTATCAACCAATTCAGTTTGGCAACGCGTTCTATGGAAAAAAAGGCTTTACTTCGGACTACACTACCGAGAACCTTGATCAATTCATAGACGATATAAATAAAGGTGCAGTCCCTAGCCAACTGGGAATTAATGAATACCGCAACTATGAAACCTTCCTGCTTCGCACGCTGCAGTATTCGTTAGTTTCGGCTTTCCCTTCCGGAAAAGCTCAATTGAGCACGATGTTCAATCTCCCATCGCATGTGGCTATCCTAAAGGGCCCACCAGCAGTCGCCCCTGCGAAGCCTGCTGCCCCGACGAAGCCTAATGCTCCGGTAGCTAAGCCAGCAACCCCAGCTAACGCAGCTACGCCCGCAGCAGTAACGCCTGCACCCAAACCGACAGCACCTGTCCCGCCCGCAACGCCCCAGGCAAGCCCAGCAGCTGCTAAGGTAGTTGCTGCCCCTGCCACTCCATCTCCTGCAATAGTTGCTGCCCCTGCTGCAACCAAGCCAGCTGACCCTGTGGACGCGCCAGCAACCGCTGAAAAGAGTCAAACTGAGCTAGCTAAGATCGAAGCGGCAGAGAAAAAAAAGAAAAAATGGCAAAAGTTCTGGAAAACTCCCAAACGTTTTTTTTTGGACTCAAAAAACAAGCGCGTCCGTTGGATGCACATCTTCTTTCCTAAAAAGCTGAGTTTCTCAGGCAAATAACACTTAACCGTCAAGGCCAGGAATAACCACAATAATATCCTGGCCTGCTACTAGGACAAAATGTGACAATAGAATTCGATCTTGCGCAAATAATCGAGAGAAACGAAAAAATTGTCTCAGGGAAGAGAGTTCTTTACGTCAAGCAGGAACCGGAGAAACACTCTCAAAACCTATTAATCGTCATGAGCGCTCATAATCATGGCGAAAAATATATGGCTCTGCGTTCTTTTCTTAGCAAGCAGACATGCGATTTGCTTTTCATCACTGACCCCAAGAACACTTGGTACCTAGATGATGACAATGGCGCAACATATCAAACCATTATTTCGTATTTCACTAAGAACTATGAAAGCAGAAACGTGTTCCTTTTTGGTTCATCAATGTCTGGGTACGGCGCGATTCTCCACGCACTGAAGCTAAACCACAACGCCATCGCGTCCAACCCACAGATCAACCTCGACATTACAAAAGATTATTCCTGGCCCGAGCTGGTTGAGCACATTTCCAGCATAAAAGGCAACCATACAAACATCGAAGAAATTGCCCCCTTCATTTGGAAGGACTCTGCAGTCTACATTATCCATGGCCATGATGATATTGACACTATCAATGCCAGCCTTCTACTCAATGCTGTCCCCAATAATAGAAAACTAATAATCCAAACTGTCGATAGTGATGCACATACATTTTACTTCGGGAAAAATGTAGATTATGTCTTTGACGTAATATCAATGCTGTCAATATTTAGGACAAAACTAGACCTTTCTACTACGGTGAACGACTTAGCAACAGAGTCCAGTAATGTTAAAAAAATGCTCAGAGCTGAGCGCAGACAATTAAACGTAATTGACCCGTATCGCTCCCTGAACATCTCAGAGAATGCTGTCTCATGGCAAGAACGTTACCTTCATGAAGAACTCGGCAAGCTCGTACATTTCGCTAATATAGGACTGTACACAGGTAGCGAATTATCGGGCGGCACCTGTTTTTATGATGGACGCGGATGGCGTCTAATTAGCGTCCCTTATGAAATGGGCGACAACCTCATAGCCGGCAATGAATTCATCACCCAAGGTGTGATTTCTGCATTCACGAACAACGCCTACTTTAATGATTACTGGTGGATCCGAAACGAAGCCGAATCATCCGTCACAATTTCAGGCGCGCATAATTTTTGCGAAATAGTAATTTCCGAAGCGAAAAATAAAAACATCTATATCAATTCGAGCATACCCAGCAATATCGATGTCGCAGAAATCAAAGGCCAGTACCTCACCTTCACTGCCGACATCTACACAAGCGAAGGCGAAGTATCACTCACCCTTGGCGGAGTTGGGGATGTGGGTTACCATCACAAAAATTCAGAGAAAAACACTCCGGGAACCTGGAGTAGACTTGTAGTCTTTGAGCAATTCACGTCGATCAAAGAAAGTCATAAAGATCGAATCTTTGTAAGATTCAACCTGGCGACAGACGGAAAGCCCAAAGTCATCCGAATTAAAAATGCCTGCTTGGCCATTGGCTATTTCCCCATGGGCTTTACTGAGTAAATCATGATGAAAATCACCTCCACTATTGAATGCTCCAATCACGCTCCATTCGTACTCTTCGGAGGCATTAACGTTCTTGAGTCAGAATATCTGGCTCTTACTGCCTGTGCTGAGTATGTCCGCGTCACTGAAAAGCTGGGAATCCCCTACGTATTCAAAGCAAGCTTTGACAAGGCTAACCGCTCGTCCATCCACTCCTATCGCGGCCCAGGGATGGAAGAAGGATTGCGTATCTTTGAGAAGGTTAAGGCTGAGTTCGGTGTACCGGTAATCACTGATGTTCACGAAATTTACCAAGCTGCCCCGGTTGCCGAAGTTGTCGATGTACTGCAATTGCCCGCATTTCTGGCACGCCAAACAGACCTGGTTGTCGCACTAGCGAAAACAGGTAAACCGGTAAATATCAAGAAACCACAATTCCTCAGTCCTTCGCAAGTACAAAATATCGTTCACAAATTTAAAGAAGCCGGAAATGACCAACTGATTCTGTGCGACCGCGGCAGCTGCATGGGATACGACAATCTCGTAGTTGATATGCTCGGTTTCGGTGTAATGAAGCGCACTTGCGATGACTTACCAGTTATTTTCGATGTCACTCATGCTCTTCAGAACCGTGATCCTTCAGGGGCTGCTTCCGGTGGCCGTCGCGAGCAAGTAGTCGACTTAGCTCGAGCAGGTATGGCAGTAGGCTTAGCAGGACTTTTCCTGGAGTCGCACCCAAACCCGGATAAGGCCAAATGCGATGGTCCCAGCGCACTGCCACTGGATAAACTTGAACCATTCCTGGCGCAAATCAAAGCTGTTGATGATCTTGTTAAATCGCTTCCTCAGCTGACCATCGATTAAAGATATTGACCGTTTCAAGACAAGGATTGTGATTATGGCAGGCTCTAATCCACGTGTTGCGATCGTCATCCCGGCACGGTACGGCTCAACACGCTTGCCTGGTAAGCCGCTGGCTGATATCGCTGGTAAACCAATGGTCCAGCATGTCTATGAACGTGCCTTACAGGTGAAAAGTGCCGAACAGGTGATCATTGCTACTGATGACGAGCGAGTTGCTAAAGCAGTGCAGCAGTTCGGTGGTCAATATGTAATGACATCGCCTGATCATCCCTCCGGCACAGATCGGCTTGCGGAAGTAATGCGTCAAGTTGAAGCTGATATATATATAAATCTACAAGGTGATGAACCGCTGGTCCGCCCTGAAGATATCGAAACCCTAGTATCCGGGATGCTGGCCGATAATAGCGTTAGCGTTGGCACTTTGTGTCATCATATTAATGCTCAAGAAGCCCGAAACCCCAACACTGTGAAAGTAGTATTAGCGGCTAATGGCAACGCTCTTTACTTCAGTCGCTCATCGATACCGTTCCCGCGGGAGAGCGAAGCTGCAACCTACCTAAAACATGTCGGTGTCTATGCTTATCGCCGTAATGTTTTAGCCGAGTATGCAAGCCTTGCACAACCCATGATTGAAAATGCAGAGAAGCTTGAGCAACTGCGCCTGCTAGCGGCTGGTTACTGCATTCGCGCCTACCATGTAGAACCTACTGGACCTGGCGTCGATACCCCCGAGTGCCTTGAGCAAGTACGTTCAATCATGAGTGGGCTGCGTCCTGATTCCGCACCAACACTTTCGAATATCCAGCTTGTAATTACCGACGTTGATGGAGTATTAACCGATGGCGGCATCTATTATGACGCAAGCGGTGAGTGCCTTAAGAGATTCCACGTCCGAGATGGCATGGGGATGCGTCTGCTGGAAGAGAACGGAGTACGTGTAGCTGTACTGTCAGGCCGGGACTCAGCGACACTTCGCAAGCGTGTGGCTGATTTAGGTGTAACACTATTCCAGTTTGGCGTGAAAGATAAATTTTCTGCCTGCGAGGAGTTAATGTCCAAAGCTGGCGTAGACAAACTGCAGACGGCTTGCATAGGTGATGACTGCATTGATTTGCCCGCATTTGCAGCGTGCGGCATCTCTTTTGCTGTTGCCGACGCTCCGGCATATGTGAAAGAAACAGCAACCTATACACTGACGGCAACTGGCGGAACCGGTGCATTTAGAGAAGTCGCCGATGCTATCCTTTTCGCCAAGGGCAAAGAAGCTGTACTCAACACAGCTACAGGCTACGCCAAAGTAATGTCAAAGATGGCCCAATAATAAGCTAAAGGGTCGGTGGCATTCGCCATCGACCCTGCCGCAGCAAAAAGCTAATTAGCTTATGCAAAACCCATGGGGAAATACCCCACTTGAAGAGTTAAATTTTTCAAAAGAACTTTCTTAGGCTTCCCATCTGCTGCAACGTTGACCCGCACAAATATCGAGTCCCTGTGAGCTGAGTTAATGGACAAAAATTGCTGTGCTATGTGAATTCTTCTCCATTCGCCGGCCTTGTTTTTTGGCGAATTGATATGATGATACCCTGACTCACCAACCCCACCGAGCGTAAGATATATATCGCCACCAGTTGAAAAAACATCAGCTGATAGAGTTAGGTATTTCCCCTTAATTTCATCATACGCCTTTCCATTAAGCTTCAGCGAAGTACTTAAATAGATATTCTTTGAATTTACAGAACGCAGATCAATTTCAATTAACTCATAACCACCTCGAACCACTAGGTCCGAAGCAGCGTCATTCCGCACCCACCAGTGCTCATTAACAAACTGATTGTTTTCCGCAGCAGATACAGACTGGACTGTCTTGAAGCTATTGACGGCAATTAGGTTATCATTTATTGAAGGCGTAGGGCCCATCAACCGCCAGCGATCACCATCAAAGAAACAGGTAGCACCCGAAAGAGCACCCTCGGAATAGAAGCCCACATTGGAGAAGAAAACTTCCCTCCCCGCTTGCTGGTGCAGGTATCGATTCTGCCAAGAGATGCTTTGACCTGTATGATCCATTGTACGATACGGGTCTTGAACTTTAGCCTGCTTTCGCTCAGCCCTCAGCAGACGTCGATTAGTTTTATCCTCAGGAACAAGCTGTGCCAATATACCCTGCAGATTAAGCTCCGTCCTAAAGGTATCAAGCAGATTCATCACTGAGTAAATATAACCAACCTCTTTACCAAAAAACATCACATGGGAATCAACGTCCAAGGTTTGAACAATAAGTTTCTTGTTCGGCGGAGCCACACGCGTCAGTAATTCCACGTTGATAGTATCAATTTCATCGTGGCCATGGATCACGTAAACCGCTGAATCGCCCCAAGCTTGCTGTGCAACTTCATCAAGGTTTACGTGATTTCCTCCAATAGCTTCAATATGTTCAATCAACTCCGGCCAAGCATAGTCCTTGGTTATATCCAGATTGATTTGCGGATTTGAAGCAATCGCGTTTGCATTCAATTTGAATGCGTGATATATCGCCCCGTACCCCGACATGGACGATCCAAAAAAGAAAATCGAATTCGGTCGATAATCCGTCGAAAACATACGGAAAATTCTGGAGAACGCTTCACCTTCATCTTCGTCTAGATACCAAGAATTTTTAGGGTCAGAGACAAATAGAAGATCACAGACCTGACTCTCCAAGAATGACCTCAGGGCCATATACTTGCCACCCTGATTGTGCGCACTCATGACGATCAAGAGACGCTCAGACTTCACATCAGGATTCAACGGAACATATAAAATTTTCTTACCGCTGACATGACGCTCATGGCGCTCAACAATTTTTGGTAAATCAATCACTTTGTCCATTTTTACCGGCTCGCCCGACGCACCCAACCTGAATAATTTCAACACAGTTGTTCTCTACACAATAACTAACGCAACTGGCGCTACGGCATACGCAACGATACATCCCAAGCAAAACTCTACTCGAAAGCCTCAGCACCGCCCTAGAAGCGCTGAGAAGAAGTAGCAGACTTTACTACAGCCTGCTACTTCCCTTGAGAGAAGTATCCATCCAGATAATTGCGGCCTTCGCCGCAGCGCCAACAAAGTGCAAAAAGCAGTTAGTTAGTCAAAAATCTCGACCACGCCTACTACTGAGTTCTGATCATCAACCACAGCTAGCGCTCGAATTTTATTGTCAAGCATATAAGCTTCCGCCTCAGACAACTGTGCATCTTCCTTGATAGTGTGAGGATGAGCAGTCATGAACAGCTCAACATTGGCGTGTATCACACCCTCATCTTCCACCAAAGCCCGACGGAGATCACCATCGGTAACGATACCGACCAGTTTGTCTTCATCCATTACCGCTGTCAGACCTAATCGGCTGCGCGTCATTACCAACAAGCAATCATGGAAGCTCGTGGATGGAGATACAACAGGCGCAGGCGAATGCATTACATCGCGAACGCGGGTCAACAGTTTTCGGCCAAGGCTACCGCCAGGGTGATAGCGGGCAAAGTCCATAGGTTTAAACTGTATTGCTTCAATCAAAGCCACAGCCAGAGCATCCCCCATTGCCATCGTGGCCAACGTAGATGTAGTAGGTGCCAGATTATTGGGGCACACCTCGCGTTCAACGGAAATATCAAGCCAAATATCGGCGTGTTTAGCTAAGGTTGAATTTCCGTTGCCGGTCATTGCGATGATTTTGTTACCGAACGATTTGAGACTTGGGATCAATTTGATCAGCTCGTCAGTTTCACCGCTATAGCTGATCAAGATCAGTACATCGATCGGCTTGAGCATACCCAAATCGCCATGAAATGCTTCTGCCGGGTGCAGGAAGAAGCTGGGAGTACCGGTAGACGCAAAGGTCGCAACCATTTTCTTACCGATAAGGCCCGATTTCCCCATACCGCAGACCACGGCTCGACCTTTACAACTGAGCAAAAGCTCCACAGCGCTCTGAAACTCGCCATCAATACGTCCAGCCAGCTGGGTAACGGCTTGTGCTTGGGCAATCAAGGCTTCTTTGGCAATCGTGAGGTGGTTCATTTTCGTCCCTGAAGACTGAGGTGTACTAAACGGGGAATATTAAGGTCTTTGCAACCTTAAGCAAAGCTCGTTGGTCTTGAAGCTGGGTAAAAAACGCTTGTTGCCGATGAGCTGGATCAAAACCCGCGAGCTTCGCCCTCGTAGGGAGCAGTCCTCAGCCCCCTTGAGCGCCGGCACCGTAATGGCAATGCAGGCGCAGAATCACTTTTCGACTCAGATACCACACACGATCTGCAAATCTCTCCCTCGCAGCAGAGCAAGGCTTAGTCGCATTTTTGTAACATTTCGCGCCCTCCTACCTGCAGCACACATCAACGCACCACTGACAGGAATCTGCATCAGTACGCCGCTCGATTTCAGGGTTTCATGGGACGGCTAGCCTCCGAAATCACATTTTTTCTGGCAGAAGCCTAATCGGCATCATTGAGCCGTGCCTTCCGGGGCTTTGCGGCTAAGCTCAACCTCCACAGACTGGGCATCAGAGCAATTTTTCGTTGTGCCTAACGTCACTATGCAGCAGCATACCGCAGCAAACGATTAGAACTTGGACGTACGGCTCTGCCTGATTGGATGTCATGAACGCAAATTCTCGCCCGCCCTCGGGCAGCAAAACCCACTATCGCTGGCAACGCTCCTCACTTGAACAGAACCTTCGAACCCTGATGCCTCAGTGGAAAGATAGGGCCTTGGAGGTAAGCAGCCAGACCTTGGCCTCTAACGCCTCATTCGTTAACTACGTGCGTCACCACCGATTTATTGATCCATGCACAGGCCAACCTGTTGAGCTAGTGGAGAAATCTATTCGCAAGCTAGCCTTCATAGGCAGTCAAGAAGCTCGCCTACATCGTGCTGACGGCATCTTCCGTGGATGCTTGCATTTCCGGCACCCTGCCTGCTTCGGAGTCATCGAAACCCCCTGGGAAAGCCTGATTTTTACTGAGTTTGTTCGCGGTAAACCCCCACGAATGCAGGCAATTGCGCGCCAGCTCGCGCTAGGGATTGCCGAGCTGGAGGGCCATAGCAATAGCTATTTGACCAGCCAACCACTCTCACAAAAGCCTCTGCTGTGGAGCATGGACTTTTTCCGCCCGTGGTTCCTGTTAAGGCCGCGCTTCAACTTCGACCGCTTTCTTCCCTCCCTTGAGCAGCTGGGATACGAGGACAAGCGCTTCGCAGACCTTGGCGAGGGATTCAAAGCTCTGATTCCTCGACTCAAAAAACTGGGGCGCCAGGCGAGGGGGGGGACTCGATGCATTTGCCACATGGATTACCTGCGCAAAAACCTATTTCTGATATCAGGTCAGTTACACGTAATCGATTGGAGCGAAGGGAAGGTAGGGAGAATCGGCTTTGATGCTGGCGCTTACCTAGGGAGCTTATTCCGACGCACAGAGATGATCACCTTTCTCACCGCACGCGCTGAATTCATAGACCAATATCGGCACTCTCTAGCCGCAAGGTTCGACGAAACCGAGGCGTTGAGGAACATGCGCTACATCTTCCTGATGACGGCACTGTACCACTGCCTGCGCCCCGAAACGGTTGATGAGTACAGAACAAAAGGGACAATGCACCTACTTCGAGAAAAGTATGATTACCTTCTGGGAGTCGCGTAACCCTCCCAGCGCCGACATCAAAATGACATCACTTCAGCGAAATCCGATGATGAACTTCGATTTCTGGCGCCAAATTTGAACCATTTGAAGCCACCACTCATGTGAAATTGTATTAAGATTCGCACCATCCCTTTTTCTGGCTCACCGTGAGCGCTTTGCGCTCGACGCGATCAATTATCGATTGGAATCTCGCTTCAGGTTTATGGACGACGTCTCACGCCCTCGCTTGCTGGTGCTTTCAAAAGGTGCCCAGCGTATAGACACGCTGCCATCTTTGCTGCCTGATTTCGTGCTGCGAAACGGAGGCGTGCGCCACCTTTCGAAAACTGACTGGGTCATGGTTTGGGGCCGTAAAGCGAGCGCCGTCAAAGCAATATCCAGAGCGGGGAAGGCAGGCAAGCCCGTTCTAACGCTGGAAGACGGCTTCATCCGTTCCGTGGGCCTGGGCGCCGACGAGCCGCCCCTGTCGCTGATCGTCGATGACGTGGGCGTGTACTACGACGCTTCCCAGCCGTCCCGCCTCGAACAGTTGATCGCCACGCCCCTCGACGCCGAGCAAACCCAACGTGCCCTGGCACTACGTAGCCTGTGGCAGCAGCAACGGGTGTCGAAGTACAACGACGCACGCATCGAACTGCCAGCGCTGCCGGCCGACTGCGTGCTGGTGGCCGACCAGACCTGTGGCGATGCCTCGTTGCAAGGTGCAGGGGCCAGCGACTTCCGGGCCATGCTGGAGGCGGCATTGGCCCGCTATCCGCATAGCACCATCGTGCTCAAGGTGCACCCCGACGTGGTGGCCGGGCGCAAGGCCGGGCACTTCGACCTGGCAGCGCTGGCCAGCAACCCGCGGGTGCAGGTACTGGCCAACAATGTTCACCCGGCCGATTTGCTGCCACGCATGCGTGCAGTGTTCGTGATGACGTCGCAACTGGGCTTCGATGCCCTGCTTTGGGACGTACCGGTGCACACCTGGGGCATGCCGTTCTATGCCGGCTGGGGGCTGACCGACGACCGCTTGCCGGCACCTTCGCGCCGCAAGCCTGTGCCGTTGGCGCAACTGATTCATGCCAGCCTGGTGGCCTACCCGCGCTATGTCTGCCCAGAACGTGGTCAGCCGTGTACGCCAGAGGTGCTGATCAACTGGCTGGGCCTGCAACGGCGGCACCGCAGCGTGCTGCCAGGCACCGTACAGATGCTGGGTTTCAGCCGCTGGAAAGAACCGCTGGCAAACCTGTTTTTCAATGGCGCGGCCATTCGCTTCGTCAAGCCCGAGCAACCGCTGGCGCAAGACTTGCCCGTGGTGTCCTGGGGCTGCAAGCACGACACCCACCTTAGCGCCCACCCACTGCCCGTCAACCGCGTGGAAGACGGCTTCCTGCGCTCGGTCGGCCTGGGCGCCGGCAAGGCGCGACCGTTGTCGTGGGTGGTCGATGACCTGGGTATTTACTACGACGCCACCCGGCCTTCGCGCCTGGAGCGCATCCTGGCTGAAGAGCCCTTCGACCCGCAGTTGTTGGCCCGCGCGCATGCTTTGCGCCTGGCCATCTGCGCGGCGGGGCTGACCAAGTACAACTTGCCCGGCGCCAGCTGGCAGCGCCCCGCGCATGCGCAACGGGTGATCCTGGTGCCTGGCCAGGTGGAGGGCGATGCGTCCATCCGCTTTGGCGGCAACCGTATCCGCAGCAACCTGCAACTGCTGCGCGCCGTGCGTGAGCAAAACCCTGATGCGTGGGTGTTGTACAAACCCCACCCAGAGGTATTGGCCGGCACGCGCGCCCGTGGTGACGACGAAGCGCAAACCGTGCACTGGTGCGATGAAGTGATCGGCGATACACCACTGCAGCAATTGCTGGAAGTGGTCGACGAATTGCATGTACTGACCTCGCAGTCGGGTTTCGAGGCCCTGCTGCGCGGTGTGCCGGTGACGACCTATGGCCAGCCGTTCTACGCCGGTTGGGGGCTGACCCGCGACATGGACCTTCAAGCACCGGTGCAGGCACGGCGCAGCCGACAACTGACGCTGGACCAGCTGGTAGCGGGCACGCTGCTGCTCTACCCCACTTACGTAAGCCTGGTGACCAACCGCTTCACCACCGCCGAACGAACCTTATACGAACTACAAAATTGGCACGCCTTACCGCAGCCTGGAGCTCCCTCCCGATGGCAGGACTTGAAACGACGCTTGAGCAGTTTGTTGGGCATGAAGCGCCCGACCAACTGAATGCAAGGGCGACGCGTGGTCCGCTGCTGCGTATCCCGTCACACCATTTTCTGCTGCTTCAGGGTGTCAGTTCGCCCTTCTTCAGCCGCCTTGCCAAGGGGCTGCGGGATATCGGCCAGCGAGTGCACAGTGTGCGCTTCAACGTCGGCGACGCCCTGTATGGCCCCGGCGGCGCGCAGCTGACCTGCCCGCACGCCCCGGAAGACATGGAGGCCTGGTATTCACAGGTGTTCCGCCAACTGGGTATCACCGACCTGGTGCTGTTCGGCGACTGCCGCCCGGTACACCGCCCGGCCGTGACCCTGGCGCGGCTGTCGGGTATTCGCGTGCACGTGTTCGAGGAAGGCTACTTTCGGCCCTATTGGGTGACGCTGGAGCGCGACGGGGTCAACAACAACTCGCGTTTGCCACGTGACCCGCAGTGGTACCGCGATGTGGGCAAGTACATTCCGCGCTACCAGAATGGCAACCCGTTCAAGCTGTCGTTCGCCGCACGTGCCACGCACGATGTGCTGTACCACGCCGGCGGCGCGCTGAACCGGCTGTGCTTCCCACGCTACCGCACCCATGCCCCGTTCAACGCCGCCATGGAGTACGCCGGCTTCATCCGCCAGGGCATGCGCCTGCTGCGCGCCCGTGTGCATGACGACGCGCTGGTGGCCGAAGTGGCCCGCGAGCGGCACCCCACGTTTTTGCTGCCCTTGCAGCTGGACAGCGATGCGCAAATCCGCGACCACTCGCCGTTCCAGAACATGACCCAGGTGATCGAGCATGTGATCGACTCGTTCTCGCTCAACGCCCCCTTCGATGCGCGCCTGCTGGTGAAAAACCACCCGTTGACGCCCGGGCTGGTCAACTACCGCAAGGTCACCGAGCAGTTGGCGCGCAAGTACGACGTAGCCGAGCGTGTCGATTTCATGGAAAGCGGGCACATGCCTACGCTGCTCTCGCACATCACCGGCATGATCACCGTCAACAGTACCGCGGGGGCTTCTGCATTGCTGCACCACCGCCCTACCTGCACGCTGGCCGAGCCGATCTACGCGATGCCGGGGCTAACCCACCAGGGCGGGCTGGATGATTTCTGGCAGCACCCCGAAGCGCCCGACAACACGCTGTTTCAACGCTTCCGCAACACCGTCATCCACACCACCCAGGTCAACGGCGGCTTCTACACCGCCTGCGGCATGGACATGGCCGTGGCCAACTGCCTGGAAGTGCTGATGGCGAAAACCTCAAGAATCGAAAAATACCTATGAGTTCGCATGCCTCACCCCGCTGCATCCTCATCACCGGCGCCACAGGCGGTATCGGTGGCGCGTTGGCGCCTGCCTACGCCGCCCCGGGGGTGACGCTGATCCTGCAAGGCCGGCGCCAGGACCGCCTGGCCGAAATGGCCGAACAATGCCGCGCCCTGGGTGCCCAGGTGTTGCTGGAGGCCCTCGACGTGCGCGACCTGGACGCCCTGCGGGCCATGGTGCGCCGGGTTAGCGAGCAGCATCAGCCCGACTTGGTGCTGGTGGGCGCAGGGCTTAACACCGCCGTGGGTGCCAATGGCGAAGCGGAAGACTGGGACGACAGCCGCGCCCTGATGGAAGTGAACGTGATGGCCGCCCTGGCCACCGTCGAGGCCGCCCTGCCCGCCATGCGCAGCCGTGGCGACGGGCAGATCGCCCTGTTCAGCTCGCTGGCGGGCTGGCGTGGCTTGCCGGTCACACCGACCTACAGCGCCAGCAAGGCCGCCATCCGTGTGTACGGCGAGGCCATCCGCGACTGGCTGGCGCCGGAAGGGGTGAAAGTGAATGTGATTGTGCCGGGGTATGTGGAGTCGAAGATGTGCTTCGAAATGCCCGGGCCTAAACCTTTTCTGTGGACCGCCGACAAAGCGGCCAGGCGTATCAAGCGCGGGCTGGCGGCGAACCAGGCGCGTATCAGCTTTCCGTTCCCGCTCAACCTGGGCACCTGGCTGCTGGGGCTAATCCCGCAGTGGCTTTCTTCGATGATCCTGCGTGGGTTGAAGTACAGTGATTGATGTTTCCATGTTGCCGGTCGCTTTGATCGGCCTGGGCTTGACCGTCGCGGTCGAGCGCCTGCTGGTTCCCCGCCCTGCCCTGCGTCGCCCGGCCGATTGCTGGCTGCTGCACGCGGGGCTGTGGTGTGTGGCCTTCGGGCTGTTGTATGCACTGACGGCGCGGCCGTTGTTCAGTGGCGTGAATGTGTTGTTGCTGTGGCTGCTGATCGTGCTGGTAAGCAACGCCAAGTATCACTCGCTGCGCGAGCCGTTTGTGTGTGCAGATTTCGAGTATTTCAGCGATGCAGTGAAGTTCCCGCGGTTGTACTTGCCGTTCTTTGGCTTTGGCAAGGCCGCGCTGCTGGCGGTGGGCTTTCTGGTTTACCTGTGGGCGGGCTTGAGCTTCGAGGTGGCGGGCGCGCGGCTTGAGGCGTTGCTGCCGTTGGCGCTGGGCCTGGGCTTGCTGCGCCTGGGGCATCGGGCAGTGAAGCCGAGCTTTGATGCCGAGCGGGATGTGCGTGGCTGGGGCTTGGCGGCCAGTTTGTGGCGGTACTTCTGGGCGGCGCGGGCGCCGGTGGACCGGGACGGGCTGGGCTCGCCGTTTGCGGGTGGGGCTGCGCCGGCCTCTTCGCAGCCGCCAGTGGCCCAGGCCGGGGCGCTGCCGGACTTGGTCTCGGTGCAGAGCGAGTCGTTTTTCGATGTGCGTGGGCTGTGGCCTGGCGTGCGCCCGCAAGTGCTCGACCAGTACGACCTGCTGGCCAGCCAGGCGCTGGCCCGGGGCAAACTGCAGGTGGCAGCCTGGGGCGCCAATACGGTGCGGACCGAGTTCGCCTACCTTACCGGCATCCCTGCCGACCGGCTGGGCGTGCACCGCTTCAACCCGTACCGGGTGCTGGCCCGCCAAGGCCTGCCCAGTATCGCCTCCAGGCTCAAGGCGCAGGGGTACCGGACCATTTGCATCCACCCGTACGATGGTGGTTTCTATGGCCGCAACAAGGTGCTGCCGGCATTGGGCTTTGATGAATTCATCGATGTGCAGGCGTTCAACGCTTCACAAAAGGCCGGGCCGTTCATTGGTGATTGCGCCGTGGCAGAAAAAATCCGCGCGCTGCTGCAGGCGCCAGGCCGCACCCAGCCGCTGTTCATCCATGCGGTCACCATGGAAAACCATGGCCCGTTGCACCTGGAAAGCGTAGCCGCGCACGAGCTGCCCGCCTGGTTCGACCGCCCGCTGCAACCGGGCATGAAAGACCTGGCGCCGTATGTGCGGCACATCGGCAACGCCGACCGCATGCTGGGCATGCTGCGCGAAACCTTGCTGGCCCAGCCGAACGAGGCGCTGTTGTGCTTCTTCGGTGACCATGTGCCGATCCTGCCCGAGGTGTACCAGGCTGTTGGTGCGCCCGCGGGTGATACCGACTACCTGGTGTGGTCCAACCGCCGCCAGCCTGGCTGCGGGGCCAGGCCAATGCCGGTGCAGCAGCTTTCCAGCACATTGCTGGCCCATGCCCTGGCGCCGGCAACCTGCCAGGACACGCCTGTGGCCAGTGCCGGGGTAGCCTGACAACGTGGTGCGTATCGTTTTGGGATCGGACCTGTCGCCGGAGCGTGCCGCAGACCCTGCCTTGGCCCGCTTGCTGACCGAGGGGCGGGGGTCGCTGGCGTTTCTGATTGGCAATACGGCCTGCCGCTATCGCCTGCTGGGGGCGGCTATCCACTGGGACCGTGTGCTGCTGGCCTTCGACGGCGAGCAGGCACTGGGCTTTGCCGCGTTCAAGCATGGCCGGCGCGGGCCGTTTGCCTTGCACTGGCGGCCGTTCGTGCGTGAGTTTGGCCTGTTGAGCGGCTGGGTGCGGTTTATTGGGTTCTGCCTGAGCGAACTGCGCGAATGGCGCTACCCGTTCTTGCTGTACGGGCTGCGGGTCAGCAAGGCCGCACGCCAGCAAGGCGTGGGCTCGGCGCTGGTGCAGGCGTGCTGCGCGCACGCCGCCGGCCAGGGCTTTACCCGAGTAGAGCTGGAGGTGCCGCTGAGCAATCATCGGGCGCAGCACCTGTACCTGCATAATGGCTTTGCCCTGCGCCGCAAGCGCTGGGTGCCGTTCCCGCCGGTGCGCAACATGTGGCGGGCCGTGTAATGCACAATACGCCTCCCTTTGCACCCCACTCGCCCGAAGGTTACTCGCCACCCGATGCCCTGGTAGACGGCACCGGCTGGGTCGGCATCATGTCGCAATGGGTGGCCTGGAAGGTCCTGCACCTGCCGCAGTTCCTCGGCCCGGAAGGCCCGCCCTTCTGGCTGTGGCGCCGTGGCCGCAAGGCGCCCAAAGGGCTCAAGGCCATTGCCGGTATCGGCTACAAGCAGTCGTCGGCCCATGCCCGGGTGCTGTGCCAGCGCTGGGGGCTGCCCTACATTGCGCTGGAGGACGGTTTTTTGCGCTCGTCCTCGTTGGGCATCGAGGGCGATACGCCGATGTCCATGGTGGTCGACCCGGTGGGCATCCACTACCTGGCAGACCGCCCTTCGCTACTGGAAAACATCCTGCAGCAACCCGAGGCGCTCAGCGCATATGAACTGAATTGCGCCCGCGAACTGATTGCCTTGATGCGCAGCAGCGGCATCGGCAAGTACAACAACGCCCAGGACCTGCCCGACGACGACCCGCTGGGCCGCGAGCGGCCGCTGGTGCTGGTGGTGGACCAGACTGCCGGGGATTATTCGATCCCGGGCGGCGGGCTATGCGAAGCCGACTACGTGCGAATGCTGGATGAGGCCCTGGCAGAAAACCCGGATGCCGACGTGCGCGTGCGCATTCACCCGGACTGCCTGGGCGGGCAAAAGCCCAGTTGCCTGCTGGATGCCGCGCGGGCCCGTGGGGTAACGCTGGAGGCGCGGCCAGTAGCCTGGGCGTCACTGGCCCGGCGTGCCCGGCGGGTGTACGTGGGGACCAGCCAGGCCGGGCTGGAGGCGTTGATCCAGGGCGTGCCGGTCACCTGCTTCGGGCTGCCGTTCTATGCGGGCTGGGGGCTGACCGATGACCGCATGGCCATTGCTCGCCGGCAGGCACGGCCAGACCTTGTGCAACTGGTGGCGGCGGCCTATGTGCGCTACTGCCGCTATGTCGACCCATTGAGCGGCCAATTGACCGATGCCTTGACCGTTGCCCGCCAGCTAGCCAGCAAGAAAGCCCGCGATGCTGCGTTTGCCGGCCCCACCACGGTGCTGGGCGTGAAGCGGCACAAGCAGCACAACATCCGGCGCTTTTTCGCAAGCCGTTGGGGGCAGTTGCGCTTCAGCGTGGACAGCCCGCAACTGGTAAGCCTGGTAGCGGCCGAACAGGGCCGGCTGCTGGTATGGGCTGCACGCGAGCCGGCCGGCCTGGCCGAACGTGCGCGCCAGGCGGGGGTGCCAGTGTGGCGGGTCGAGGATGGTTTCTTGCGCTCCACGGGGCTGGGGGCTACCAACAGCCCGGCGCTGTCACTGGTGCTGGACCGGGGTGGCATTCATTACGATGCGCAGTCTGACAGCGACCTGGAGCAGCTGTTGCAGCATGGCGAATTCGACGCCCCATGCCTGGCCGAAGCGGCGCGCTTGCGGGCGCAGATCGTTGCCAGCGGCACCAGCAAGTTCAACCTGCGCAGCAATGTGCGCCCGGCCTTGCTGGGGCAACCGGGCCAGCTGCGGATACTGGTGGTGGGCCAGGTCGAGGATGATGCCTCGGCACTGTGCAGCGGTGGCGGTGCCGGGTGCAACCTGCGGCTGCTGCAACAGGTGCGCGCGCGGTTGCCGGAGGCCTGGATTCTGTACAAACCGCACCCCGACGTGGAGGCCGGCAAGCGCCGCGGGCACATCGCCCCGGCACAGCTGGTGGGGCTGGCCGATCAGGTACTGGCGGGGGTGGACATCGCCAGCCTGTATGGCCAGGTCGATGCACTGCATACGCTCAGTTCCACCGCCGGTTTCGAGGCCTTGCTACGCGGGCTGCCGGTGGTCACCTATGGCACGCCGTTCTATGCTGGCTGGGGCCTGACCGAGGACCATCAGCCCTTGCCCCGCCGCACCCGGCGTTTAACCCTGGACCAGTTGGTAGCCGGCGCCTTGTTGCGCTATGCGCGCTATGCCGACGTCCAGCAAGACCTGCCCTGCGATGCCTGGCACGCCCTCGCCTGCCTCAGCGCGCCACACCCGGCGCCGGTGGCCTATCGGCGAGTGGCGCCGTTGCTCAACTATACCCGGACCATGCTCGGCTGTGGCCGGCCATTGGCCCCATCAAAGGACTAGATCATGCCTGTTTCGATCAAGGACATCGGCCGTTACGCGGCACTCCCCTGGCATTGCCTGCAGTTGGCAACCCATGCCAAGTCGTTCGAGAACAACCCGGTGCTGGGCAGTGCCCGGCTCAATGCCCTGGGCCTGCATGTGCAGCGTCGTCAGCTGGCGATGGCCATGGCAGGTTACCGTCGCAATGCGCTGGCCTCGCGGCTGGATGCCGGTGAGCGCGCGCATTTTGAGCAGAACGGTTTTTTCATTCGTGAAAACGCCCTGCCTGCCGAGCAGTTTGCGGCCTTGCGCGCCGAGCTGGGTGCATTGCGCAGCACTGGCTGGGAAATGCGTCAGGGCCGCGCGGTTACCC
Source organism: Pseudomonas sp. YQ_6 (assembly GCF_043103245.1). Lineage (NCBI taxonomy): Bacteria > Pseudomonadati > Pseudomonadota > Gammaproteobacteria > Pseudomonadales > Pseudomonadaceae > Pseudomonas > Pseudomonas sp. YQ_6. The sequence continues at coordinate 116,798 of NZ_JBICJR010000012.1, read as the reverse complement.
GCCGGGTCAGCCTTGACCAGGACGTGCTGGCGCAAAACCCGGCCAGCGCGGCGTTTGTGGCGGACCGTGGGGTGCGCGACCTGATTGCCTATGCGTCGTCCAATACCGGTGGCATTACCTACCAGTTGCAGTCGATCGTGATCGACGCCGCCAATGCCGATCAGGACCCGCAGACCCGCCTGCATGCCGACACCTTCCACCCCACAGCGAAGGCGTGGTTGTTCCTGGACGATGTGGCGGATGACCAAGGGCCGTTCAGTTATGTGCCGGGCTCGCACCGCCTGACGCCGGAGCGTTTGGCCTGGGAGTATCGTCAAAGCCTGGGGGCGGCGCGCTCCGGCGAGCAGATGCACCGTGAGGGTTCATTCCGTATCGACGAGCCCGAGCTGGCGGCCCTCGGTCTGCCGCCGCCCCGTCGCTTTGCGGTGCCAGCCAACACCCTGGTGGTGGCCGACACGTCTGGTTTCCATGCCCGCTGTGCGAGCCATCAGGCCAGCCACCGCGTCGAGATTTATGCCAGCCTGCGGCGTAACCCGTTCATCCCATGGCGCGGGGCGCACCTGTTTGCATTGCCATGGATTGCCAACCACCACATGCGTTGGGATATCCGGTTGAAGCGATTGATGGGGTTTGGCAAGAAGAGCCATTGGCGGTTTGTGGAGCAGTTGAATGCGTATGAGGCACCGCATATCTGACCCACGCCCGACCCGGACCGGCCCGGTGGTTGAACGCAGACCGTCGTGTAGGAGCGGGTTTACCCGCGAAGAGGCCGGTCCTGCTGGCCAATATCCCTGGCCATTCACCGTTGCCGCCGCCACCGTATTCGCGGGTAAACCCGCTCCTACACCTGATCGGGGGTGGGCACAGATCGGTGGTTGGGCGCAGGCCGTCGTGTAGGAGCGGGTTTACCCGCGAAAGGGCCGGGCCTGCTGGCCAATATCCCTGGCCAATCACCGTCCCCCCCTGGTCAGTGGGCACATTCTGCAATGGTTGAATCGCTGCTGGCATCATGACGGCGTCTACGCTGGCTCGAACTATCGAAGCCTCAAGGATGACCACATGCACTACGCCCATGCCCACCATCTGCGCCGCCACCGGGTTTCACACCCCGGCAGGCTGTACATGCTGACCACAGTCACCCACCAGCGTCGCCCGCTGTTTCACAACTTCAACCTGGCCAGGCTGGTGGTCAATCACTTGCGCCAGGCAGACCGGGAAAACAGCTGCGCCACGCTGGCCTGGGTGGTCATGCCCGACCATGTGCATTGGCTGATAGAACTGAAACAGGTGACGCTGGCCACGTTGATGCGCCGCTTCAAATCAAGGTCCAGCCATGCCTTGCACAAGGCCGGCGTAACAACCAACCCCATCTGGCAGGCGGGCTACTGCGATCGCGCCATGCACAAGGATGATGACCTGCTCAACGCCGCTCGCTACATCATTGCCAACCCGGTCAGGGCCGGCCTGGCACCCAATGTCGGCAACTACCCACACTGGGATGCCATCTGGCTGTAGCCGTGGCCCTCACCCCAGCCGCGCCATCTCCTCCGCCACCACCGCCACGGTATGCCTGATCTGCTCTTCCGTATGCTCGCAAGACACAAAAAACCGCACCCGCGCCGAATGCTCCGGCACCGCCGGGTACAGGATCGGCTGGGCATTGATACCACGCTCGAACAGGGCGCTGGACAAGCGGCCGGCCTTGAACGAACTGCCGGTAATCACCGGGATCACCGCCAACCCGGTACTGGTCGCCGTGTCCAACCCTGCTTCACGCGCCAGGCGCAGGAACAGCTCACCTCGCGCCTGCACTTGCGCTACCCGCTCGCTGTCTGCAGCCAGCAGCTTCAACGCTGCCAACGCAGAGGCCGTGACCGCCGGCGGCATGCCAACACTGTACAAGAAGCCCGGCGCCAGAAACTTCAGGTGCTCGATCAGTGCCGTGCGGCCCGCAATGTACCCGCCGCAACTGGCCAGGGTCTTGCTCAACGTTCCCATCCAGATGTCGACGTCATCGCCAGCCAACCCATAGTGCTCGCGAATACCTTTGCCCGTCGCACCCATCACCCCCAGCGAATGGGCTTCATCCACCATGAGGAAAACCTTGTGCTTATGCTTGAGCTCGACGAACCGGGGTAGCTCGGGGTAGTCGCCGTCCATGCTGTAGATGCCTTCCACCACCACCAGCACCCGCTCGAAGTGCTGGCGTTGTTCGCCCAGCAGGCGGTCCAGCGCCTGCCAGTCGTTGTGGGCAAAACTCAGACGGCGGGCACCGGACAGCTGGATACCCTGCAACACGCTGTTGTGAATCAGCTCGTCATGCACCACCAGGTCGCGTGGCCCGAACAGGTAGCCGATGGTGGTGACGTTGGTGGCATGGCCGCTGACCATCACCACCGCATCGTCTACCTCGTACAGGCGGGCCAGTTCGCGCTCGAGCTCGCGGTGCAGCGGGCGGTCGCCAGAAACCGGGCGGCTGGCCGACACCGAGGTGCCGTAGCGGTCGATCGCCGCCTTGGCCGCTTCGGCCACGCTCGGGTGGCCGGAGTAGCCCAGGTAGTTGTAACTGGCAAAGTTGAGAAACTCGCGCTCGCCAATCTGCGTCTGGGCACCGGCGGTGCCCTGGTGCATACGGAAGAACGGGTTGCTCACGCCCAGCTGCATGGCGCTTTGCTGGATTACCCGCAGTTGCTGGTACCCCGGGTGCAGATCAAAGCGATAGTGCGCTTCGGGCACCTTCAGGGCAGCCTGCTGTACCTGCTCCAGGGTGGCGCCCTGCTCGCCCTCGGCAGCCACATGGCGGCGCCGGGCGAGGGCTTGCTGGATCAGGCGTTGCTTGGCATCGCCACCAAGGCCGGTCGGGGTTCTGGCTGTCATCTGGCACTCTTAATCAATCAATCGGTTGGGTGCCGCGTTGCTGTCGGCCAAGGCTGCGTTCAACTGCGCCAACTCTTCGGCACTGTGCTCGCTGCCATGGCGGGCAAGCACATTCTGCGCCAGTTGCTCTTCGCCGCTGCTCGCTTCACCGCGCAGCAGCTCCAGCAAGCGTACGGCAAGCTTGTCGATGCTGGAGCTGTCGCTCAGTTCCATCACCGGCAGGCGAATACCGAAACGCTCCTCCAGCGCCACCACCAACTCGACGCTCATCAACGAATCGAGCCCCATTTCCTGCAGCGGGCGCTGGGCATCCAGGCGTGCTGGCGGCAGGCGCAAAATCTCGCACACCTCGTGCTTGAGCATGTCTACGAAGCGTTCGAGCAGTTCGCCATCGTCAAGCTCCTCCAGCATGCGCTGGATGTCTTCACCGCCACCTTCATCCTCATGGTCGCCGCCATAGGCACGGGCCAGTTCGCTGAAGCGCGGTGTACTGGCGCTCGGCAGGAAGCGCGCCAGGGCCTTGAAGTCCAGTTCCAGCACGCCATGGCCGTTATCACCCTGCAACAGCATGGCCTCGAGCTGTGCCAAGGCGGCCTCGGCCCGCAGCGCCGAACCCCCCATGCGGCTCTGCAGGGCGTCCTTGATCTGGCTGTTGCGCGCCAGGAAGCCGACATCGTCGATGGCGCCCCACAGCACGGCAGTGGCTGCCTGGCCCTGAGCACGTCGGTGCCGCGCAAGGGCTTCGAGCCAGTGGTTGGCCGCCACGTAGTTGGCCTGGCCGGGGTTGCCGAACAAGGTAGTGGCCGAGGAGAACATCACGAAGAAGTCCAGCGCCAGGCCCTGGGTCAGCTCGTGCAGGTACTGCGCGCCCTTGGCCTTGGGTTCCAGCACGCGACGCAACTGGTCGCCGTCTAGGTTGCGGATCAGGCTGTCGTCAATCACCGTCGCGGCATGCACCAGGCCACGCAGTGGCCATGGGCTGGCGCCGATGCGATCAAACACCCCGCGCAGTTGCTCACGGTCGGTGATGTCGCACGCCACGGCCTGCACATCGATACCTTGGGCGTGCCACAACGCCAGCTGCGGTTGGGCCTCTTCACTGGCCGGGCCACGACGGCCCAGCAACACCAGGTGACGGGCACCTTTGTCGATCAGCCACTGCGCAGTACGCAAGCCAAAGCCACCCAGGCCGCCGGTGACCAGGTAGCTGGCATCGGCGGCAAGCTGCAGTGCCCGCACCGGCTGCACGCGGGTGTCGACGGTTTGCTGGATAGGGTTAGCGTAGGTCACCACGACTTTGCCAATCTGCCGTGCCTGCTGCATGTAACGGTAAGCCTCGACCACCTGGTTGGCGTCGAACTCGCGGAACGGCAACGGATGCAGGATGCCCTGTTCAAACAGCTCCATCATTTCGGCGAACAGGCGGCGGGTGAGCGCGGGGCGCTCGCTCATCAGCTGGTCAGCGTCGATACCGAAATAGCTGATGTTGTTGCGGAACGGGCGCAAGCCGATACGGGTGTTCTGGTAGAAGTCGCGCTTGCCCAGCTCCAGGAAGCGACCAAACGGCTTCAGCACCTGCAGGTTGCGGTTGATGGCCTCACCGGCCAGCGAATTGAGCACCACGTCCACGCCACGCCCACCGGTGGCCGCCAGCACCTGGTCGGCATAAGCCAGCGAACGGGAGTCGTAGATGTGGCTGACGCCCAGCAGGCGCAGGAAGTCGCGCTTCTCGTCGCTGCCTGCGGTGGCGTGAATTTCTGCGCCCAGCCATTTGGCGATCTGGATGGCAGCAATGCCCACGCCACCGGCAGCACCGTGGATCAGCACCTTCTCGCCCGGCTCCAGGCGCGCCAGGTGATGCAGCGCGTAGTACACGGTGAAGAAGGTACTCGGAATGGTGGCCGCCGCTTCGAACGACATCCCTTCGGGGATGCGTGCAACGGCGTTGGCGTTGGTGACCAGGCGGTTGGCGAAGCTGCAGGGGCCAAAGCCCACCACACGGTCACCCGGGGCGAAGTCGCCCACTGCCTCGGCGCCTTTGCCCTGCACCACACCGGCAAATTCGAAGCCCAGGGTAGGGCCGGAGAAGCCGTTTTCGATGGCTTCATCCGACAGCAGGCCGAGGGCGAACATCACGTCACGGAAGTTAAGGCCCGTCGCGCGTACCTGAATGTCCAGCTCATCCGCCGCCGGTTGACGCGGCTCACGCACTTCCCAGCGCAGGTTGCGCAGTTGGCCCGGCAGGTCGAAGCCCAGGCATACCCACTGTGCATCGCCCACTGCGGGGCGCGGCTGGTCGGCCAGCACCCGCAGGCGCGGCACGTAGCGACGGCCTTCGCCGTCCAGGGCCAGCTCGGTTTCGCTGTCGGCGTGCAGCAACGCGGGTATCGCCAGCTCGACCGCTGCCGCGTGGGCCAGATCGAGCAGGCGAATACGACAGTGCGGGGATTCGTTGGCCAGGGTGCGGCCAAAGCCCCACAAGGCGGCGTCGCCGATGGCCGCAACGTCGGCGGCGGTGTCGACGCTGTGCAGGTGCTCGGCAGCGCCACGGCTGAACAACCAGCACTGCGGGGCGATCGTCAGCGACTCACAGGCCTGCACCAGCGCGGCCGCTTGCATGCAGCGCTCGGCCTGGCCATCGAGGCCTGTGCCGCTATCGAAACCGGCCAGGTGCAGCACATGCTCAGGGGGCTGGGCAAAGGCGCCAAGCTGAGCCGCCAGCGCCTGGGCGTCACCCGGCTGCAACAGGTCAACCTGCTGGCCCTGGGCGCGCAGTTGCTCTGCCAGGCGCAGGGCAGCGCCCTGCCCTGCTTCGGCGAGTACGGCCCAGCGCTGCACTGCCACGGGTGCGACAGTGTCGGCACCGGCGGGCTTGTCCGCCAGCAACAGGTAGCTACCACAGGCGTTACCCGGCAACGCCTCCAGCGTGCGCAACGCGGTCAGGCCATGCCGCTGCAGCTCATGGCTCCAGAACGCCGGGCCTTGCTGGCGCGACAACGCCTGCTGCGGGCCGGCCAGCCACCAATCTGGCTGGGCACCGAAGACGAAATCGGCCCAGCGCGCCGGGTACTGCCCAAGCAGCGCCAACTGGCCGTGCGGGTTGAGCCGGCCACTGGCCAGGCGCAGGGCGTCACCCACCGTACCAAGGGGGCCAAAGTCGGTAGGCACCAGCACCCAGTCGAACGTACCGGCGTCGGCCAGTTGCTCCAGGCCAAGCACCTCCAGCGCCGGGCAATCGTCACGCAGACGCTGCTCAAGCTCAGGCTCGGCGACACAGTAGGCATAATCGAGGCGATCGAAATCCAGGCCGGCGTACAACAGTTCGGCAAACGAAGCACCACCGAAGCCGAATTCCAGCACACGCAGGCGCTGGCCGGGCGGCAGTTGCGCCAGGCGCGCGGCCAAGGTCTGGCCAATGCCGCTGAGCAGGTGCTGCTGCCCTGCCGCACCCAGCACCAGGCGCGCCAGGCTGGCACCGCTGGTTTCGCGCGGTTGCAGGGTGTCGAAGGCCTGGCTGCCATCCAGCAACGCCGACAGATGTCGGCCGATGCGGCCAACGGAATGGATAATCTGGAAGTACTCGGGGTAGCTCTTGAACAGCTCTTGCCAGATAGCCTGCGAGGTCGGGCGCTCGCCCTGGTCGACCAGTTGCCAGCTGCCGTCCGCGCTACGCTGCAGGCTGCCGTCGTGCTCGGCATGGCGCAACAGCATCGCCAGGAAGTCGCCCTGGCCCTGCGACCATAGCGCGACCTGCTCGGCACTGATGCGGCCGCCGGCCTGTTCCACCGCATCGAGGACAAAGCTGTTGCACAGCACATCCAGCAGTGGCTCCACTTCATTCAGGTAACGCACCTGTGCCGGTTCGTCGGCCAGGCACTGCAAGGCCTCGACCAACGGCGAGCAGGCCACGGCGTTACGCTGCACAGGCACAACCGCGCCTGGCGCGGCCTGCCCTACATGGCCCATACGCTTGATATCGCCACTGCGGTCGTACTGCAGGCGCACGGCACGCATGCGCGCATCCTTGATCGCCAGCACGGCAGCGCCGCTGGCATCGAACAGGGTGAAGTCGACCAGCAGCGAATGCGCGGTGCGTTTGCGCTGACGCACCTCGGCCAACACCGGAACACCGCCAGCATTGGTAAAGGCAATGCGCCCAAGCTTGACGGGGATGAACGCCAGGCCATCGTCATGCCCCTGGCGGCTGGCCAGCAGCTCGGTAATCAGCTGGAAGGCACCATCCAGCAACGCCGGGTGCAGGTGCAGGCTTGCCAGTTCGTGCTCGATGGCAGCAGGCACGACCAACTCAGCCAACACGCGCTCCCCCTCCACCCAGGCTGCGGCCACAGTCTGGTAAGCGGGGCCGTAGTTCAGGCCAACCGCGCAGGTCATTGCCAGGTGCTGCTCGCCGGTGAAGTCTGCCGGGCGGGCTGGCAACGCCGGTGCCCGGGTGTCCAGCAGCACACCGCGCGCTTCGCCCGGCAAGCGTGCAACCACGTGCTGTACCCAGTCTTCGCGTTGCATCACCGTGCGCGAGCTGATGCGCAACGTGCCGTCGGCCTCTTCGACCTGCACGCGCACTTTCTTGATGACCTCGCTGCTCAGCAGCAGAGGGTTGTGGATTTCCAGCTCTTCGATATCGACGAACTCGCCCGGCTGGTGCAGTTGCGCCACCGCCAGGGCCAGCTCGGTAAAGCCTGCACCCGGGAACAGTACCGACTCACCCACCTTGTGGTCGGCCAGGGTCGGGTACTGCTGGGTATCCAGGCGGTTTTCCCAGGTCAGCGCCTGGTCTGTTACCGGGTAACCCAGCAACGGGTGCACGCGCTCGTGGCTCAGCGGGCCATAGGCCTCGGCAGTGACCGGCAAGCTGAAGTGGTCGTGCTGCCAGGCATAGTTAGGCAGGCGCAGCGGGCGCCCGGTCACCGGGAAGCGTGCCTGCCACTGTGGCTCGACGGCGGCAATCTGCAGGCGGGCTACGGTACGTTCCAGCAGCAGCGGGCTGTGGTCGTTGCGCTTGAGGGTGCCAATCACTTGCCCCGGTTGTTCGCACTCGGCCAGCACATCGTTGACGTAGCTGCGCAGGATCGCATGTGGGCCCACTTCGACGAACAGGTTCAGGCCATTGCGCACCAAGGCAGCCAGCGCGCCCTGGAACAGCACCGGGAAGCGAATGTTCTGCCACCAGTACTGGCTGTCCAGCCGTTCGCCGTTCAACTGGCCACCGACGACAGTGGAGTAGAACGGGATCTTCGTAGCCTGCGGGCGGATATGCGCGAGGTCGTCGATAACCGCTTGCTTGATCGGGTCCATGGCCGGCGAGTGGAAGGCGTAGTCCAGGTCCAGGCGACGGGCGAATACCTGGCGCTCTTCCAGGGCCGCTTCCAGCAGTGCCAGGGCGTCAACCTCACCGGCGACAGTGGCGCCGCGGGCACTGTTCTCGCCCGCCACCACCAGGCGGCCATCCAGTTTCAGTTCGGCAATCAGTTGCGCCGTGGCCTCACCCGAGAGACCGACCGCCGTCATCTTCCCGGTACCACGGGTCAGGCCCTGCAGGCGACTGCGGTGGTAGATGACCTGGGTGGCGTCCTCAAGGCTCAACGCGCCGCTGGCCCAGGCCGCCGCCACTTCACCCACACTGTGGCCGATCACCGCCACCGGGTGGATGCCTTCGGCAGCCAGCACTTTGGTAACCGCCACTTGCAGGGCAAACAGCGCAGGCTGGGCGATTTCGGTACGTGCATAACGGCCTTCGCCGTTGTCACCCAGCAGCTCGGCGCGCAGCGAGTAGCCCGCCAAGGGCTGGAACAACGCGTCCACTTCATCCACGGCGGCGGCGAACAGCGGCTGGTCGAGCATCGCCCGGCCCATGCCCTGCCATTGCGAGCCGTTGCCGGAGTAGACAAATACCGGTGCCGAGGCGCCGTCCAGAGCCTGGCCGGCCTCCAGCACAGCGCTCAGTTCGCTGAGGGTCGGGTCCTGGGCATAGTCGTCCAGCGCCTGGGCGGCTTCGGCCGCGTTGTCGCAAACCAGCAGCAGGCGGTGGCTGTGCGCATCGCGGCGGAACATCGCCTGGTAGGCCACATCGTAATAGTCGGCCTGTGGCTGCCCGGCCAGGTAGGCGGCAAAGCGTTCAGCGGTTGCGCGCAGGCCTTGTTCGCTCTTGGCACTGAGCAGTAACGGCACGCGCCGGGCGCTGGCCGCTTGCGCTGCCGGCGCCTGTGGCTCGGGGCTTTGCAGGATGACATGGGCGTTGGCGCCGCCAAAGCCGAACGAGTTCACCCCCACGGTCAACTGGCCATCTGCCTTCAGCGGCAGGGGCTCGGTGACCACCTGCAGGTTGAGGTCGGCGAACGCGATGTTCGGGTTGAGCGCCTGCACGCCAATGGTAGCGGGCACGGTGCGCTCGGCCAGGCAGTTCAGTGCCTTCATCAGGCCAGCCACGCCAGAGGCGGCTTCAAGGTGCCCGAGGTTGCTTTTCACCGAGCCGATTGGCAGCGGGTTGCCGGCGCCGCGCGCCTGGCCCAGTGCCTCGCCGATAGCGCGGGTTTCGATCGGGTCTCCCACCGCGGTACCGGTGCCGTGGGCCTCCAGGTAGTCCAACTGCTCGGGGGAGATACCGGCCTGGGAGTAGGCGCGCTTGAGCAGCGCCGCCTGGGCCTCGGCATTGGGCAGGGTCAGGCTGGACTTGCGCCCGTCGGTGTTCACCGCACTGGCCGCTACCACCGCCAAAATGGTATTTCCATCGGCCACTGCCTGGTCGTAGTCCTTGAGCAGGAACAACCCGCCGCCTTCGGAGCGGGCGTAACCGTCGCCGTTTTCGTCGAACGACTGGCAGCGCCCGGTGCGCGACAGCATGGTCGCCTTGGCGAAGATCATGAAGCCGAACGGGTGCATGTGCAGGCTGATACCGCCCGTCACGGCTTGGTCGACATCACCGCTGAGGATGGCCTGGCACGCCTGGTGGAAAGCCACCAGCGACGACGAGCAGGCGGTGTCGATGGCCATGCTCGGGCCACGCAGGTCGTAGAAGAACGACAGGCGGTTGGCCGCGATGCTCATGGTGTTGCCGGTCGCCGTGGCGCCATCGATGGCCGACAGGTCCTCGAGCAGGCGGTAGGACTGCTCGACACCGGCGATGCCCAGGTACACGCCGCAGTTGCTGCCACGCAGGCTGGACGGCTTGACCCCGGCGTTTTCAAAGGTTTCCCAGCACATTTCCAGCAGCATGCGTTGCTGCGGGTCCATCATCGCGGCTTCCCGCGGCGAGATGCTGAAGAAGCCAGCGTCGAAAGCGCTGATATCACCCAGGGTGCCTGAGGCGAAGGTGTAGCTGGATGCAGGGCTGGCCTTGTCCGGGTGCAGGAACTCGCGTTTGTTCCAACGCGACGGGTCAACCTGGGTCACCAGGTCGCGGCCCTCCATCAGGTTTTGCCAGAAGCCTGCATTGGAAGAGCCAGGAAAACGGTACGCACAACCAACGATTGCAACCTTTCTACGCTTGATCAAAACCTATTCCTTCAAATCTCATCGGGCACCGTCCCATCCGTCGGACAGCCGGCATGCCTGGCCTGGCCACGAAACTGGCCATTCGTTATATGTCACTGATGATTGTCTGGGTACCTGAAACTGCCATGCACGCAGGGTGCGCAAGACTCATGGTCTGGAACTGGCGTGGGAATGTTCAGATTTGTGTGCGCAGATGATACGCGGGTTGTGGGGGTGGGAAAACCCTGGGGTGAGGGATGGTTCACGGCGTAGGAACGGGTTTACCCGCGAATACGGTGGCGGCTGCGACGGTGAATGGCTGATGGGAATTGGCCAGCAGGGGCGGCCCTTTCGCGGGTAAACCCGCTCCTACGACGGTCTGCGCCCAATCACCAATGTGTGTCCACCACCAATCTGTGTAGGAGCGGGTTTACCCGCGAATACGGTAGCGCCGGCAACGGTGAACGGCGGGTGGAAATTGGCCAGCAGGACTCGGTCCCTTCGCGGGTTGAACCGCCCGTGGAATGGCGGCGCCGCCCCACCGAGGTTGTTGCCTCAATAAACCGTGCCTTGAATCAAACGCAGCAGATACTGGCCATAACCGGTCTTGGCCAGCGGTGCTGCCAGCGTTTCCAACTGTTGGGCATCGATCCACCCCTGCCGGAATGCCACCTCTTCGGGGCAGGCCACCTTCAGCCCTTGCCGCCGCTCGATCGTCGCGATATACCCGCTTGCCTCAAGCAACGAGTCATGCGTCCCGGTATCCAGCCAGGCATACCCGCGCCCCATGATCTCTACCGACAAACGGTGCTGCTCCAGGTACGCGCGGTTCACGTCGGTAATCTCCAGCTCACCACGCGCGGATGGCCGAATGCTTTTGGCAATCTCGATCACGTCGTTGTCGTAGAAGTACAACCCGGTCACGGCATAGTTGGACTTGGGTTTGGCCGGTTTCTCTTCCAGGCTGATGGCATTACCCTGCCCGTCGAACTCGACCACGCCATAACGCTCGGGGTCTTGCACGTGATAGGCGAACACACTGGCGCTGCCTTGCCGGTCCATCGCGTTGCGCAGCAACTGCTGGAAGTCGTGGCCGTAATAGATGTTGTCACCCAGCACCAGCGCGGTGGGGGCGTTGCCGAGGAAGTCTTCGCCAATCAGGAACGCCTGGGCCAGGCCGTCCGGAGATGGCTGCACGGCGTAGGTGATGTTGATGCCCCAGCGGTGGCCGTTGCCCAGCAGCTGCTCGAAGCGCGGGGTGTCTTGCGGGGTGGAAATGATCAGGATGTCATGAATGCCCGCCAGCATCAGTGTGGTCAGCGGGTAATAGATCATCGGCTTGTCGTACACCGGCAACAGTTGCTTGGAAATTGCCAGGGTCGCCGGGTGCAGGCGGGTACCCGACCCACCCGCCAGAATGATGCCTTTACGCTTCATAGTGGTCTTTTCTCGTGGATTTCCGTCAGCATGCGAGCCACACCCAGGCGCCAATCTGGCAGGGTCAGGGCAAAGGCCTTCTGCAGTTTATGGGTATCGAGACGCGAGTTGGCCGGCCGCATGGCCGCCGTCGGGTAGGCCTCTGTGGTCAAGGGGGTGACGTTCTCGGCATGAGCTTTCAGCGGCACGCCGTGGACTGCCGCTTGCTCCAGTACGTAACGGGCATAGCCGCACCAGGTGGTTTCACCCTCAGCGGCCAGGTGGTACAGGCCAGCCAGGGATGGGTTGCGGCGCGTGGCGACAATGGCGTGGGCGGTGATGTCGGCGATCAGTTCTGCACCCGTCGGGGCACCGTGCTGGTCATCTATCACGCCCAGGCTGTCACGCTCCGCAGCCAGGCGCAGCATGGTTTTGGCGAAATTGTTGCCGCGTGCGGCATACACCCAGCAGGTGCGGAAAATCAGGTGCTGGCAACCGGCAGCCTGGATCGCTTGCTCGCCGGCCAGCTTGCTGGCGCCATAGGTATTCAATGGGTCAACGGCATCGTCTTCGCGCCAAGGCTGGGTGCCCTGCCCTGGGAACACATAGTCGGTGGAGTAATGTACCAGTAGCGCGCCACATTCAGCGGCAGCGCGGGCCAGCACGCCGACGGCGTCGGCGTTTACCTTGAAGGCTTGCTCACGGTCACTCTCGGCCTTGTCCACGGCAGTGTAGGCCGCCGCATTGACGATGACATCGGGGGCGTAGACACGGACGGTTTCGGCCAGGCCCGGCAAGTTGGCCAGGTCGCCACAGTATGCCTGGCTGCGAGCGTTCAGCGCCAGCAACTGCCCCAGTGGGGCCAGGCTGCGTTGCAGTTCCCATCCTACCTGACCGTCCTTGCCCAGCAGCAGCACCTTCATGCAGAACGCCCTGCGTAGTTTTTTTCTACCCAGTCACGGTAACTGCCAGACTGCACGTTCTGCACCCAGTCCTGGTTGTCGAGGTACCAGGCCACGGTTTTGCGGATGCCGGTTTCGAACGTTTCCGCAGGCTTCCAGCCAAGCTCCTGCTCCAGCTTGCGGGCATCGATGGCATAACGGCGGTCGTGACCTGGACGGTCGCTTACATAGGTGATCTGTTCGGCGTAGGGCTTGCCGTCGGCGCGTGGGCGCAGTTCGTCCAGCAGTGCGCACACGCGGTTGACGATGTCCAGGTTGGGCTTTTCATTCCAGCCGCCGACGTTGTACACCTCACCAGCTTTGCCGGCCTCCAGTACGCGGCGGATGGCGCTGCAGTGGTCCTTTACGTACAACCAGTCGCGAATCTGCTGACCGTCGCCATATACCGGCAGCGGCTTGCCGGCCAGGGCGTTGACGATCATCAGCGGGATGAGCTTTTCCGGGAAGTGATAAGGGCCGTAATTGTTCGAGCAATTGGTGGTCAGCACCGGCAGGCCGTAGGTGTGGTAGTACGAACGCACCAAGTGGTCGCTGGCAGCCTTGCTGGCCGAGTACGGGCTGTTAGGCTGGTACTGGTGGGTTTCAGTGAAAGCCGGTTCGTCGGCAGTCAGAGAGCCATACACTTCGTCGGTAGACACATGCAGGAAACGAAATGCCTGCCGCGCCGGCTCATTAAGGCTGCCCCAGTATGCACGCGCGGCTTCCAGCAACTGGAACGTGCCGACGACGTTGGTTTCGATGAAGGCTTGCGGGCCATGGATCGATCGGTCGACGTGGGACTCGGCGGCAAAGTTGATGATGGCGCGGGGCTGATGGGCATTCAGTAATTCCGCGACCAGCCGGCTATCGGCAATGTCGCCGTGCACGAAGATATGGCGCTTGTCGCCCTGCAGGCTGCTCAGGGTCTGCAGGTTGCCTGCATAGGTGAGTTTGTCCAGGTTGACCACGGGTTCGTCATCGCCGGCCAGCCAGTCCAAAACGAAGTTCGCCCCGATAAAGCCTGCACCGCCGGTTACCAAAATGGTCATGTTTGTCTGCTTCCGTTGTCAGGGTCTGCGCTTCCACTTTCAGGATTCTAGACTGTCGGCGGTTGATTCGAGAGCGAAGACGATGGCAACGTGACATTCAGGCTGGAATGGCGGAGATACAGGGGCCGCGCTGCGGCCCTGTGGAAGCAGGTTTAGCTGCAAAGCAAGGTCAGGGCTCCAGGCGCCGCTGCTGGTAAATCCAGTCGACAATCTCGCCTTCCGGCGAATAGCCGCTCACGGTTTCGCGCAGCAACTGCCGTACCCGCACAAAGTCATCAACCGCCGCTGCCGCCATCAGCTGCCGCAGGAACTCCTTGAGCGTATCCCAGGGCAGGAAGTCTTCGTTGGCACTCATGATCATCGGGTGACGGGTCGCAATGACGTTATCGCCAATCAGCAACTCTTCATACAGCTTTTCCCCCGGACGCAACCCGGTGAACTCAATGGCAATATCACCCATCGGGTTACGCTCGGAGCGCACACTGAAGCCCGACAGGTGAATCATCTTCTCGGCCAGTTCCACAATTTTCACCGGCTCGCCCATGTCCAGCACGAACACATCGCCACCCTTGCCCATGGAGCCGGCCTGAATTACCAGCTGCGCGGCCTCGGGAATGGTCATGAAGTAGCGGGTGATCTTGGGGTGGGTGACGGTAAGCGGGCCGCCCGCCTTGATCTGCTTGTGGAACAGTGGAATCACCGACCCCGATGAGCCCAGCACGTTACCGAAGCGCACCATGGTGAAGCGGGTCTTGTTCACCTGCGAAACGTTGCTGCTGTCGCCAAACAGCACCGGCGCCACTTCGCGGCTCAGCGCCTGCAGGGTCATCTCGGCCAGGCGTTTGGTGCTGCCCATCACATTGGTCGGGCGCACGGCCTTGTCGGTGGAAATCAGCACGAAGTTGGCAACTCCGGCCTGCAACGCGGCCTGGGCAGTGTGCAGTGTGCCGATGACATTATTCATCAGGCCTTCGGTGATGTTGTGCTCCACCATCGGCACGTGCTTATAGGCAGCTGCGTGATAGACAGTGTCGACGTGCCAGGTGCGCATGATGTCCAGAAGCTGGGACTGGTTGCGCACCGAGCCCAGGATGGGTACAAGGCTGACCGTAAGGGATTCACGGGCAACGCGCTGCTCCAGCTCGGAGAGGATGCTGTAGAGGTTGAATTCACTATGGTCGAACAACAGCAGGGTTTTTGGCCCCTGGCCCAATATCTGCCGGCACAGTTCCGAGCCTATGGAGCCGCCGGCACCGGTTACCAGTACGATCTGATCGACGATGCAGCGCTCCAGCAGGTCAGCCTGTGCCGGGACGGCATCGCGACCCAATAGGTCGGCAATATCTACTTCCTGGATGTCGTCCACCTTTACTTTACCGCTGGCCAGGTCCAGGAAGCTGGGAATACTGCGCACGTGCAGCGGGTAGCCTTCAAGGAAGTTGAGGATTTCGCGACGGCGAGTGCGGGTAGAGGACGGTATGGCTAGCAGGATTTCCTGCGCTCCCGTGGCATCGATCATGTCCTGTAACTGGTCGGGGCGGTAAACCTGCAAGCCGGCAATCACCCGGTCGGTGATGCTGGGATCATCGTCGATGAAGGCAACCGGGCGCAGGGCCTTGTCAGAGCGCAGGGCAGCAGCAAGCTGATTGCCAGCACCACCGGCGCCATAGATGGCCACTCGCGGCAGGCCATCGCCACGGCCATTACTGGCAAAAGGAACGTGCTGCACAGCCGCGGCAAACCAGTCACCCAAGAAATACTGCCGCATGGCCAGGCGAAGACCGCCGATCATGATCAGGCTCAACCACCAGTAATTGAAGGTGATGGACCGTGGCACAACATTCTGGTGGTTGCTAGCCCAGTAAATGATGAAGCCGAGAATGAGCGCCGAGAGTGTCACGGCCTTGATGATGGCGATCAAGGCGTCGTTACCGAAATATCTCATCACCGCACGGTACAAACCGAAGCGAATGAACAACGGAATGGACACCAAAGGAGCAGTGAGGAACAGCCACGCATGGTCGATTATGGGGTTAGCCATCTCTTCAATGCCTAGACGGACCACAAACGCGAGCCAGAGCGCCACCCATATCAGCAGCACATCAGTAGACAATTGCAGCAACCGTTTCTGGCGCCGCGTAAGCTGTAGAAGCCAACTGCGCATCTTGTTATCGCCTCCTGGTCTCATAGATAGTCAGGCCTCCCGCCGCCCGGCGTTAAACTTTGCCGCCAGTACACATAGCGGCGCATAGGCGATCAGTAGACCGCCAGCTCCGTTGAGGAGCCCAGATCCCACCAGCAACGCGAGTGGTGTCAGCCAGAGTACATTGATCAACAGCACAGTGAGGGTGACTACTCTGTGGCTTTTGTAGTGCCTGGCCGCATACTGATATCCGTGACTGCGATGTGCCTCATGGACCTTCTCCCCGCGCAGGAGCCTTCGAATCAGGGTCCAGGTTGCATCAACAACGAACACTCCTAACAGTATTAGCCAACTCCAGAAAAAAGCGGGCGAAATCCAAGCAGCCTGTAGGGCCAGTAGCCCCATCATGATCCCGAGGAAACCACTGCCGGCATCGCCCATGAAGATCTTTGCTGGAGGGAAGTTCCAAATCCAGAAACCTGCCACTGCGGCCAGCAACAAGCCGCAAAGCCACAGTTGCGATGCCTGCCCGCCCAGCCAATAGAGCAATGCGCCACCGATGCATGCCGTCACGGCCTGGCCACTGGCCAAGCCATCAATTCCATCCATGAAATTGTTCAAATTGAGTAACCAGACCAAATACACGGTCGCAAGAACGTTTCCCACCCATCCCAGATCTAAAACCGTTCCAAAGAGCTCAAGGGGGGGAGCACCTGCCATCCAGAACAAGCCCCAGGCCGCGGCAGAAAAATGCCCGAGCAATCGCCAGCGTGCAGGCACATGACCATGGTCATCAAGAAACCCTATCAGCGCTGCGATCAGACCTGCCCCGAAAAGCCCTACTGCTAGAGCGCCAGGCAACACTCCCACGATTCCGAGTACTACCAACCCTAAAAGGAACGACAACACAATAGCAACGCCACCACCACGAGGAGTGGGCACGGTGTGGGAACTGCGTGCATTCGGCACATCTATCATGCTCGCTGAGAGCGCATAGCGACGAAGGGCGGCGGTTAAAAAATATGAAAGAATTGCGGTAATGGGTAATAGCAACCAAAGGCTCATTTGGATTCCTGCTGACGATATGCTTTGACAGTTCGCTTCAATTCATCGGATACCGAAGACTGCGGCTGCCAACCGAGCAACCGTCTATTTTTTTCAATGTCTATCGTCAGTGAGCCACACAGTCGGCGAAATTCTGCCTTTTTCCCAACCAAGGCTGCCAGCCCCAACAAAAATGACACCGGGAAAGGTATCAAACGGGATGATTTACCTAGCGCGCCTGCTACTTTCGATAACAGAGCTGGCGTCGACAGATCCTGGCCATCTGACACCAGGAATATCTGGTTGCCAGCGTTTGGGTGGTCAATGCAATGAATCAGGAAGGAAATAAGGTTACTCAAGCCCACCAAGCTTCTGCTGTTGTGCACTGACGCCAAAGGCAACGGTATACCTCGATCCATCCATTTGACCATCTTAAGGAAATTCGCCTTGACCCCTGGACCGTAGATCAGTGGCGGTCGAACAATCACGACATCCATTGCGCTCTCCGCTGCCAAGGCCAGCAAACCCTGCTCAGCCTCCCACTTGGATATACCGTAGGGATCAGTAGGTGAACAGTTGTCCTGCGCGTTGAAAGGAGCTTCGCTCGTTTCCTCACCATTAACCTTGATGGAGCTCAAGTAGATGAATCGACGGACACCAGCACTCGCTGCCTGGCGGGCAAGTGCAAGCGTTCCATCTACATTCACGCGACGAAAAGCAGCCAAGGGATCGTTCGTAGTTTCATTCATTACGTGAACACGCGCCGCGCAATGTACGACAACATCAACTTTTTCCAGCGCGGCCTTCCAATCAGTCTCGCCGTTGATCGAAGGCACACATACCGCGTCTACCAGAGTGCTGATCGCTTCTGGCCTCTCACGGTACTGTGCGACTACGTCAAAACGCCCCGCCTCAATAAGCCCGTTCAACAGCGCGCCCCCCACAAAACCGGTGGATCCCGTCACCAGAATGCGCTCACCGGCTGACAGCTCTGCTGAATGACTCACTTGTAAAATCCTTCATACTGTTGGATTAGAAGCGCTGAGCAGTGCCTGGAATCGAAGTCCCTTCTCGCACGCTCTTTTGCCTTTGTGGACATGCTAATCAGCCGCTGGGGGTGCGACAGTAGAGCATCTATCGCATCGGATAAAGCACCGGAGTCACGGACAGGCACCAATAGCCCCGTTTCGCCATTGACGACAGCATCATTAAGGCCATAGATATCCGTTCCAACTGTTGGAAGGCCCATCGCCGCTGCTTCGATCACTACCGTACCGAACCCTTCCCGATAGCTCGGCAAACAGAGCAAATCGGCCGCTGCCATAAATTTTTCAGGCAATTCCTGCAGGCCAAGCACCTTTATGTGCGCGGTCCCCGCTGCAAAATGAGACTCGACAACCTCTCGCCCTTCAGCCTCATAAGGCCCGACCAGCACGAGAAAAAGGTCCGCATGCACTGCCCTCAGCGTGGTGAAAGCCTCCATGAGTTCACCTATACCCTTTTCTGGAGTGACTCTCCCAACAAAGAGAAGAACTTTGGCATCCTGAGGAATTTCGAGTTCGTTTCTGGTCTGCGCAATCACCTCCGGTGAAAAACGCTGACAGTCAAATCGATCCATATCAACACCCGCCAGTGAACCGAAGCCAATCACTGACACTTTCTCTTGTGGAATCACACCTTCTCGAACGAGAAACTCTCGCTGGCTGACACTGTCGGCGTAGTTGTGGGTATTTAATCTGGCGATGAGCGCGTCGCAAAATTTTAGCAGGTGCTTTTTTAACCCATTCATGGTTACCCAAGGCTGGCCTGTGAAGGTGTGCAAACGTATCTTGACACCTGCGATCCGCCCAGCAATAGCCGCTAGCAGTCCTGCTTTAGGCGTCGTGGAGTGAACGATGTCATAACCCTGCTTCCTGAACAAAATGATAAGCTTTATCAGGCTGCGCAAATCCTTCAGCGGGCTGATTTCGCGGGCTATCTCGACAGGTATAAAATTCAGATCCTTCCTTGACTGAAGCAATCCACTCATGTCGTCGTTACTGGCGATCACGTCGACCTCTGCTCCCGCCTCATTTAGCGCTCGCAATTGAGCGCTAAGCTGCGTAACCACAAAAAACGGGACCGTAGAAATCCGTGCCACCCGCAAACCTTTAATTGACATACTGTTAGATTCCAATGCGCCAGTCACAGATAAAATTACCCAATAGCCTTCAATTCATAATTCCATTATTTTTGGATCACTTCACATATATGCACGGGGACGCTGTACTTAGGCGTAAAATTCAAATCGTTGCGTATTTTCTCCGCAGGATAAGAAGTTTTATTTACCAGGGCATCTACTCGACTTTGTGTTAACGGCAAACGCATCATGTTCCCAGCAAGCCAAACAGCCACTCTGACTAGCCACTCCGGCAACCACCATTTCGGCGGCTGAACACCTTGACAATCTGCAAGTGCCTCGACCACGTCCCTCAGCCTGCAATCATTGGACAAGTTGTAGATTTGCCTCGCTGCACGTGGCTCACTCGAACAACAGGCAAGGGCTGCTGCAACGTCATTCGCATGAATGTAAGTGGCAATCGCTTCTTCGCGCCCAACGTAGAAGAACATTTTTTTACCAATGATCCTGGCCAACTGACGAATGGAACCATTGGGCATGTCACAAGCAAACACATTGGACGGTCGAAGTATTACCCAGTCACCCGACTCTCCCTGCAATGCAGCATGAGACATGATCAGCTTGTCCGCATCGGTCTTGGTAATCTCGTACATTCCTTGAGGATTAGGTGCGGTCTGCTCGGTGACCACTCGTCTTTTGCCCGCCGCTGGTCCATACGCGCCAACACTGCTCAATTGTACCCAGCGAACGTGAGGCGCTCCCCGGCCCCTGCGGCCAAGGGCATCGAGTAGGCGCTTTACCGCGCTGACATGCAAAGCGGGCATTAATTGCTCATTCTTGATTTCACCCGCACAATTGATGATCACATCACAGCCATCTACAAGACGTTCAACGTCCAGCGTATCACTCGTGAGATCCCCCAATAGCACTTCCAGTTTTTCACTGGATGCTTTCCCGGGCTTACGGGTTAACATTCGAATCGAGTGCGCTTGCTCGGCGAGGACCGTCATCAAACGTTCCCCAATGAAGCCATTTGCGCCCAACACTAGGATTTTCAAGTTCCCGCTCCTATCACAACCTTGCGACACCAACTTACAGGCCGCCGAGTGCATCCAGTAAATGATAAGGCAAAAAAGGGCTAGGACCCTGCCCCATTTCCTGGAGATAGTTCCTATAACTAGCCACCATTGACAAGATCCCAACTGCCGATAGCCCTATTTTTATCGCCCAGTCCAAGGAGCGCTCATTATCGTTATACGCTACCAGAACGGCTAACGGCAGCGAGAACGACAACAAATCGAGAAATCGCAACCCAGCATAACTAATGCTTGCTAACGCAAAAAATGCGATTGTTAAAACAGTAGTAAGAATCACTAATTTTATTTTGTCGCTGCGCGGCATGCGCGAAGCCGCAACCGCCATGAGCATTACTGCAATGACCACCACCTTACTCATGCCAGAAAACTTTCCAGGTGATGAAACTGCACTGTAAGCACTAAGCTTCATCAGAAAATAATCACTTTTAAGGATCAGTAATAACGCCACGCACACTACAAAACCAAGGCCGGCAATTACACTGCTCCAGCGCGCCCACGGGACGCGCAACATCATCAGATAGGCGACGTTAAAAATCGAGGAATAATGAAACCCCAAAGCGATCAACGAAAAACCCACCCGTCTTGAGTAACGAATCCGTCGAGCATATTGGAATGCCAAAAGCAAAAACACACTGGCCAAACCTAATCGCAATGTATTCATGCTGTACTGATAAATAAAGGAAGGTAAGAAACAGGACAACAAAAAAAATCGCTCATTCCCATTGGAGCGCAACAAATAATAAAAAAGAACAATAAATAGCAAAAGACCAAATAATCTCACTGCGCCAACAGAAGAGCCTGTAACGCCCATGAAAATCCAGCCCAGGAAAGTAAAGGCAGGCTCAACCCCTCCCGCCAAAGGATCCAAGGTAGCCAAACCCAACAACCACTCATAGGTGTTAGTATCCGTGCCAACAGCACCGCGCAATACAGCTACTACCGCAACAAACAAAATCACCAAAGCCACAGGAATACGGCTCCTGTTCTTGGTAATTTCAGAAGCGACTAGCGCCAACAGCATCATTGCCCAGCCGAAGATATAGATCATTAACGTCTTCGCACATATGAGTTTACGACACGTCGGGCAAACTTCAGCATCGACCACGACACGGCCAACAAAAATGGCAGGATCCCAATTCTCTTTTCCCGCAACAGCGCGCCATGAACACCTAATTCACCCAACTCCATAGACCATAACTGCCCGCTCAAACCAGAATCCCCATAAACAGGTTTAAAGGTTTTGACCAACGGAAAATCCATATTGCAACACACCCCCCCCTTAAAAAGGATATCAGACCAGAGCTGATAATCCTCACAGTAGCGCTTCCCTTGTTTAAATCGACTTTTCACGCCATGCTGCAGCATTACCGACGATGTAGTAAATTGATTAGAAAACAGTAGCTGTCGCTTTGTTACCTGGGTACAACTCACATCCTCTACAGCCGGCTCTCGCTGCATCCCCGAAGCAAATTTTTGTCCCAACAAAGTTACTTCGGGGTGCTGCTCAAGCCAGTTGTACTGAAGTTCGACTTTTCGAGCATGCCAACAATCATCAGAGTCTAAGAACGCCACATACTTGCCGTTCGCCTGTGCCCAGCCTGCATTGCGCGCACTCCCTGGCCCACCATTCTGTGGCAGTTCAATCACTTTTATCCAGCCCGCAGGGTATTTTTGCTGCTCGGCATACAGTTGTTCAAGCGTATCATCTGGGCTACAGTCATCAACCAAAATTACTTCGATCGGCCTCAGGGTTTGCGTAAACACCGATTCGACCGCACGCGAAATTGATGCTTTGCTCCGATAGCAAGGAACAATTACACTGACAGAAGCCTTTGTCACTGCGAACCACCTTTTCCAGCACCATTAAAGATAATGTACTGCAACCAAAGAGACATCGCAGTCAAACCTTCAACTCTTGCTGAATATACTCCAACCTCAACAACGTCTCCTTGATTTCTTCGATGGACAGCAGCGTTGTATTATGAGAGGTGTAGTCATCAAGCTGAGAGACCTCCTGCTCGCCATCAGAAGCATACTTCTCATAGTTCAGATCGCGATTGTCGGCAGGTATCCGATAGTACCGCCCCATGTCCTCAGCCTTAGCCATCTCTTCGCGAGATATCAATGACTCGTAGAGCTTTTCGCCGTGCCGGGTACCAATCACCTTGACTTCACTGCTTGATACAAAGAGCTGCTTGAGCGCTTCCGCCAAATCTCCCACTGTCGAAGCGGGCGCTTTCTGAACAAAGATATCACCCTGCTGGGAGTGCTCAAACGCGTGCAAAACCAGATCGACCGAATCCTCCAATGACATCAGAAAACGCGTCATATTGGGGTCTGTGACCGTCAACGCCTGCCCACACTTAAGTTGATTCACAAATAGCGGAATCACTGACCCGCGGGACGCCATGACATTGCCGTAACGAGTGGCACATATAACGGTGGGTGAAGTATCGGGAATCATCCGAGATTTCGCGATTACCAACTTCTCAGCTAGAGCCTTGGAAATACCCATCGCATTTATGGGATAAACCGCTTTATCAGTACTCAAAACAACAACGCGCTTGACCTTACACTCAACCGCCGCATTGAGAACGTTTTCAGTCCCCATGACATTGGTTTTCACGGCCTCCATTGGAAAAAATTCACAAGATGGAACTTGCTTTAGTGCTGCAGCGTGAAAAATATAATCCACGCCCACCATTGCCTGTATAAGGCTGCTATAGTCCCGAACATCGCCAATATAAAACTTTACCTTGTCGTTACCCAAGGCGATACGCATGTCTTCTTGTTTTTTTTCATCGCGACTGAATATTCTTATTTCTTTAACATCAGTATCCAGAAAGCGCTTTAGCACTGTATTACCGAACGATCCAGTGCCACCGGTAATCATCAATACTTTATTTTTGAACATATATTTGCCCTGATAAATCTATTTAAAGTCGCGCATGCTAGATATCAAATCATCCCAACAGGGAGGCACATATCCGACAGCTTCTCGGAAACGTGTCGAATCGAGAGACCGGTCAATGACTACCTCATCATCGGCTGTAATAGTGATAGCCTTACCATAAATTCTCGCGACTTTACTTAACAGCGAATACTTGTCAATGGCTTCAGCTGACACGTGATAAAGGCCGCTTAATTCAGCATTAGGCAAAACGAGATTGCCGATGATCCGACCTAATTCAACGGTGGGCAAGCCTGAAAAAATCGCTCGTTGATAACCCTTCACTGGACCTGTTTGCGACAAGAACCAATCAATGAGTGATTTGCTACTGCTCAGCTCATGTCCAATAATGGAAGTCCTGAGTGTAATGGCATTAGTCGCATCAGTGACCTCTCCAATATACTTCGACTTACCATAAAGGTCCTCTGCATCAGACGGGTCTGACTCAATGTACATCCCTCGAGTGCCGGCGTACACGCAATCCGTACTAATATGAACTAGACGAGCGCCAATCAAACTGGCTATCTTTTGCAGCCGATGGGGTAGCAAAGAGTTGATCGGCAGTACAGCAAGCGGATCGTTTGCAGTTGCCAGTTGCTTTATTAAACCGGTGCAATTGATTATTACGTCAGGACGGTGCTGATTGAACAGTGCTAAAACCTCATCTTGGTTAAGCACATCGATACCCACCTGAATGCGCACCTGCTCAGCCGGTGAGAAAAATCGTAACACTCCCGCACTACGGACGGTACCACATACGTCGTAGCGCGGATCAGACGCCAGATGCCTGAATACCGCGCTACCTAACATCCCGGACGCACCGAGCACCATGATTTTCATTGTCATTCTCCCTAATCAGGAAAGCGTATACGGTCACGTCATCTGAGTCCAGCAAGATGCCGTCGAAAAACTACCAAGCCTACTGCGCACAACGCTGCCGAAGAAAGACACGTGACGACCAAGACAGCCAAACCGCTGCTTAACCAAATTGAACATAGGAAAAAAATTCCGTTCGCCAGCGCCGTAGTGAAGAGCACAGCTATCAGACAGGCCCTATATGCGCTCTTTAACCAAGGAAAGCGACGGCAGGTGAAATATGCAGTACACGCAAGCGAAAACAAATTGTAAAGCACCCAAGTGTACCCTCCGCCGACCGCTCCAAAGTGAGTCACCAGAGTGGGTAGTGCCAACAGCATGACCGGCACTGCCACCAAATTCAAGCGAAAAGACAGTGAAGTCCAACTTGCCGCCAACTGCAGCGCGAAGGGAATAATTAAGAGAGATTGTAATGCCGTTCCAACCAATAGCCACGGCAACACGATCGCCATTCCGTTTGCCAGGAACGGCTCAAACAGCATAAGTAGAACGGGCTGAGCAAACCAGAATACCGCACTGCACATAATGGTCATGACAAGGGAGAACAAAACCAGTGCAGCACGAAATGTTTTTTCTATTACGTCCAACTGGCCAAGCCGCAAGTTACTTGAAAACCTCGGAAACAAAACAGCATTAAACGCTGTCGAGAATATGTAGGGAAATCCAGCGATCGTGCTCGCCAGACTGTAATAAGCATACTCTTCCAAGCCAAGCTTACCGCTCATGAATACCTTATCGTATTGCACTGTTATCAGCGAGGTCAGTGAGATTAGAAAAACCCCTCGACTAAAAGCAATTCCGTGCTTCAGATATTTAAAGTGGACCCTGGCTCGCCCGAGAGCTCCGTGCCTTTTCAACACCAAGAGCAAGGAAAGGACATAAACAAATTGCACCACAACCTGAACTACAAAATAGCCAACCACACTATTAAGACGCGAAACCTCGCTAACAACCAGAAGCACGCCTAGCGTCCGCATTATGGAGTACGGAATATAAATCTTATTTAAAGACTGCTGGAGCTCATGGCCGGCGAACACCCCCTGCAACAACATCACCGGGAGATTCAGCCCAATAAATATAGCCATACAATACAAACTATATAGTGCTTGCTGCTCAGCAATCACGGTGAGCTTCAGCCAACTTGACACAAGCATAGGTGAAGCCATCACAATCACTAACGCCGCCACCAAACCCATTAAGGTGAACACCAGCAGATAGGTATTGATGAGTGCGAAAATGGGACGATGTGAGCGCCCGATTAATCGTGAGCCTCTGATACTCGCCAAACGCTGTATTACACTACTGGTAAGCCCTCCCTCTAGCACCATCAGTACCATCAGAAGCGTGGTGAAGAAACCGACCAACCCCACCGCTTCGGCCCCCAAGACATGTGCTGCCACAGGCAGGGAAACCAAGCTTGCCAACGCATAGATCAATTTTCCAGAAAAACTGGCAAGCAATAGCGATGATAGGTTGGCTATCTTCATGGCTGCACAATCACTCACTACCTTGAGCGTTTACTGACGATGACTCGCTTTGTGCAGAGCCTGACAAGCTCAAAGGCAGTCGCTGATCCAAGGCCTGCCGGGCGAGATACACGTCTTCAACCACAGCTACTACTTCTCGACCATTACTAGCCTTGGGCTTCAAAACGCGCTTAAACCTCGCAAGCGCATACTTGCAGACGACAGAGAACAGCTCCGAAACGATCCGGGCAGTACCGACTTGGGTGCATCCGCCTTGCTTAGCAGCACGCCGCGCCGAGAGCACCTCCTTTGCATAATCCCGATGATGGAAAAGACATAAAGCATAAAGCCGAGCCAGATTAAACTGGGCTTGACGAGCTTTATCACCTAAGCCCTCAAGGGTGGCCCATGCAGCGTGGGCCCAGACAGTCTCCACACTGAAAAACATCGGCAACTCAGGCGGCCAACGCAGATCGGTGAACGGCTTCATGTGTGGATCGCTTTTAAGATCTCCCTTGTGCTTCCCCATAGCACTGCGCCCGCTATTGCTGCCTCCGCCACCGCCTGGCATGGTAAAGGGAAAGTCTATGAGGGAGTATGTTTTACCTATCAGAGATAGCGAGATGGAGGCTGACATGTCGGGGCTAGTTCCATAGAAGATCTTGCCGCTACGCTGCCGAAGCTCATCCAGAAGACGGCGCTTGACCAATCCGTGATAAAGCTTGGGTAACGCATCAGTACCCTGACAAGCTTCATGCAGTGCAATATCCAAACGTGCTTTCACGTCATACTGCATGCATCCACCGGAAAAATCGTCCAAGTAAATGCGCCCGGCATGCGCGGCGCCATAGAACCTGGTCCGAAAGTCAGGCCAGTAGTAAAACGCTTTTACCTGTGGCGTCAGCATTTCGATCGCCTCAGATTTTGCGAACTCGGCTGCTTCGATGATTCTCGCGGAGACTGTGTCGTCGTCACCGATCAGGCATACGTATTCGCCTTCTGCCAGCTCAATCGCACGCTCATGATTCTCGGTCATGGAAAGACGATTTTTCCAATGTACGTACACCAAACGCGAATCTGTCTGGGCGGCCGCCCACGCCGCGAGAGCACAGTCATCATTGCTGGTGTCATGCACAACAACCTGCAGCCGTTCGCTTTTAATTTCCAGCAGGCTTTTTACGCAAGGGATCGCATACTTTGAGCGATTATGGGTTGGCACTACCACTGAGACTAGATATCGCTCATTCATTTTTAATCGAACCCTTTAAAATTTGATCATTGCTTTAGCCTGGTGAGTCGTTCCATGGCGCTTGTCTTCAAGGAATACGATAACTCACAGCACCGGCCAACCGGCTATTGACTACGTGCGCAAACGCGCCTGACGGAAACGCCAAGCCTCGCGAACAAGAGCAATAAAAATCCCTAGAAACAAGCCCGCAAACATTCCGACAGCCACCAGCAATGCCTTCCTTGGTTTAATCGGCGTCTCTGGTATCTCGACCACACCATCCTGACGATACACCGAAAATTGATCAGGACTAACCTTCAAAGATCGATAAACGGCCGCCTGCTCTTCACGCTCGCGGAGGTTATTGACGAATGGATCATCAGACGAGCGTGTCTGGAGATTCTGAATTTCCGACTCCAGAGCCTTGCTCCCCCGCATGTACATTAACGACCCATTCATACCTGCAGAAACTTCAGACGAAAGATTATTTTCAATAATCGGCGGTTTTTCCAAACCAATCGACTTTGATATTTTCAAGGCTTCTGTCAATTGGGCAATGCGGTCATCCCGCTCAAGCCTGGCTTTCGCCCGCGCAGAATCTATAGACTGCTGAAGATTATCAGCTTCAACTTTAAAGTCTGACACCACCCTTTCTATCAACTCTTTTTTTGATTGCTCACCCGCCATCTCCGCATAGCGCACAGCCCAATCAGCAGCTTGTTTAGGATCTTCTGCCAACACCGTTACTGTTGCATATTGCTCTGACTGATGTATACCAACCAAAAACTGAGAATTAAATTTTGCATAAAGCCCTGCTTGCGATTCACCCTCAACATTTTCAACAAAACTCGTCAAATAGACACGCTTGTAAAACATTTGACGCAAAACATTGGACTGCAAGTTTCGCAAATATACATCATTAACAAACTTTGCCGTTATTGGCACAAGGAGCCCTTTGCCATCCGACCGCCCGACATTCAGCTGATTGATATCGCTATCTAACGGAGGCTGAACATTCAGCTTGGCTTGATAAACGGGCGTCACTGCAATCGCGTAAATAGCGAAGACCGCCACCACCACTGCAGTAACCACCAGCACCAACCAACGCTGCCGCCATACCCCTTCAGTCAAATCGAAAATATCAAATTCACGCTCTTGCTTGAAGCGCTCGAGGTCATTGCGCATTTCTTTTATTTTTCCTTGATTCCGATAAGCTGAACAGACTACTGGTATACCAAGCAGCGCTGAATTCTATAGCGGCCGCTCCTACGGTAACTAAAATCGAGCGCAGCGGCAATTAGCCTCTGCTTGATCCTGGAGCTGACCGAAGGAAGCTGGGAAAAATGCTGCCCCCCCATGTGACCTGAGAGGCAATGACCATAAAAGTAGTGCCCTGGTTCCACCATGGCCTGTTCAGATTGTCAGGTCGTTATCGAGGAATGCTCACCTCTACCTTGTGCTTGAACGCTAAGCTTGCGGTCATCAAGGCCTGGCTCAACGCAGCTTTCGCATTAGGATCGCCGTGCACTAAGAGGATATTCACTGCCAAGCTAGCGCCTCGTGTTGCGAAGCTCACTAACCCTTTTTGGTCCGCATGCCCCGAGTACCCCGACAATGTCATGACCTTTGCCCGCACCTCGTACATATGCCCATCCAGGTCGATCTGCACAAAACCCTCCGCCCCCTCACTCGCCTGTATCACCGCCCCCGGCGTCCCCTTAGCCTGATACCCCACAAACATCACCTCATGCCGCGGATCCCCAAGCATGGCCTTGAGGTAGTTGACAATGCGCCCACCCGAACACATGCCATTGCCGGCAATCACGATCGCCGGTCGCCCGGTGCTCTTGAGGTAATTGACCACCTGCTGGTGGCGGGCATGGGTGTCCACACTGATCAGTTGGCTGAAGCCGAGTGGATCGCGCCCTGCAGCAACACGCGCCCTGGCTTCTGCATTCCAGTATTCGTGCAGCTCCCGGTACACGCTGGTGATGCGCTGAGCCAAGGGCGAATCGAGGATGATGGGCAACTGTGACCAGTCGATTGACTCACCGTCCGGAGCCGGACCAGTAGTGTTCAGCAGGGCTTTGCGGTGCAGAATGTCTTCCAGCTCGTACAACAGCTCCTGCGTACGACCAAGACTGAATGCAGGAATCAAGAGGGTGCCCTTGTCGGCGAGGGCTCGGTCGATGGCGTCTTCCAGCCGCTGACGGCGGTCGTCTGCCTGCGGGTGCAGGCGGTCGCCGTAGGTGCTTTCCAGCACCAGCACGTCAGCACGCTCCGGGGGCTGCACCGGGCGCAGCAGCGGGTTGCCAGAAGCGCCCAGATCGCCAGAAAACACATACCGGCTGTTGGTTTGCTCATGCTGCATATCGCACTCGACATAAGCGGAACCCAGCAGATGCCCTGCACGCTGCAGGCGAATACGACAGGCAAGACCAGGGCACTCAACCACCGTGTGCCACTGCTCGAAGGGCAGCGGCACGATAAGGTCACGGATGAATTCGAGATAGCGCGCCACCTGCGCAGGCTCGCTGCTGATGCTCAGCTTGTAGGCGTCTTCCAGTACCAGCGGCAGCAGCCGGGCCGAGGGCTCGCTGCACAGGATAGGACCACGGTAACCCGCTGCCAGCAGCGCAGGGATGCGCCCAACATGGTCGAGATGGACATGGGTGATGACCAGAGCCTGAATACCCTGGATATCAAAACCGAGAGGGGCGGATTCTGCACCGGGCGGCGCATCACTTCCCTGTTCCAGCCCGCAGTCGACCAGCAAACTGGTGGATGGACCGAGGTGCAGCTGGTGACAGGACCCGGTGACACCCCGGGTACCACCGTGATGGGAAAGGCTGGGATATTCCATGCTGCGCACACTCGCCTGGACCGAAAATGAAGTGGACTATTACTCCATGACGACCGACGCATGCATAGGTGAACCTTTCTTTAGTAGGTGTAGGAAATTTCCTTAGTTGCCGTTCAATGCCGCCTGACGAGCAGAAGCCCTGATCTTGCGCTTGCTGCGCTGCACGCCGTAGGCCCCCAGCAACGGCCCGACTGCCAGGCCAATGACCAAGGCAGCCAACACCAGGACAGCAACCGGCATGGCGGGTGCAGCCCAACCGAACAGGACCAGTGACACGGTTTGCTGGTTCTCCAGCACGAAGAACAACACCACAGCCGCCAATAGCAGCACGAACACCGCCGCCAGGGCGCGCTTGAGGTTACGCATCAGATTGCTCCTTGTGGAATCAGGTGTGGGCCTCTTCATGCTCGTCTTCATTGACCCGGTCACGCAACTCTTTGCCGGGCTTGAAGTGCGGCACGAACTTGCCTTCGAGGCTGACCGACTGGCCGGTCTTCGGGTTACGGCCTACGCGAGGGGCGCGATAGTGCAGCGAGAAGCTGCCAAAACCGCGGATCTCGATGCGATCGCCGGTAGCCAGGCATTGTGACATCTGCTCAAGCATGGTCTTGATGGCCAGCTCCACATCCTTGGACGAGAGCAGCCCCTGATGGGTGACAATACGTTCGATCAGCTCCGACTTCGTCATATTTTTCCCTTCGTTATCAAGCAGCTAGATCATTGCTTAACCAGTTTGTAGCACGCTGGGAAGGATTTGAACAGGGTGGATCTTGACTTAATAAAAAAATTCAAGATTGAAGTAATTCAAGAATGGTCTACCGCTTAGACTGGCCAGCGGGGCCTGCTTCGCGGGTGAACCCGCTCCTACACTGGCGACATCGGCGTAGGCGCGGGTTTACTCGCGAACACCGGCGAAGCCGGTGCCATCCACCGCGCCGCCTGATTCGCGGGTGAACCCGCTCCTACACTGGCGCCATCGGCGTAGGCGCGGGTTTAGCCGCGAACACCGGCGAAGCCGGTGCCATCCACCGCGCTGCCTGATTCGCGGGTGAACCCGCTCCTACAACGGGCTTCGCCAGCCTGAAGCTGGCGTGATCCAGCAGTGCCATCCGCCGCGCCACCTGGTTGCGGAGCACAAAAAAAAGGGCGACCCGAGGGTCGCCCTTTTTACCGATCAAACAGAACTCAGTTCTGCTTGGCCATTGCTTCGCGCAGCAGCGCAGCCATGGTGGTGTCGGCAGCAGCTTCCGGAGCGTTTTTCAGGCTCTGGATAGCTTCGCGCTCTTCAGCGTCGTCTTTCGATTTGATCGACAGGCTGATAACGCGGGACTTGCGGTCAACGCTGATGATCTTGGCTTCGATCTCTTCGCCTTCTTTCAGAACGTTACGCGCGTCTTCAACGCGGTCACGGCTGATTTCGGAAGCTTTCAGAGTGGCTTCGATGTCGTCGGCCAGGGTGACGATGGCGCCTTTGGCGTCAACTTCTTTCACGATGCCCTTGACGATAGCGCCCTTGTCATTGACAGCAACGAAGTTGGAGAACGGATCGTCTTCCAGCTGCTTGATGCCCAGGGAGATGCGCTCGCGCTCTGGGTCAACCGACAGGATGACAGTTTCCAGCTCGTCGCCCTTCTTGAAACGACGTACGGCTTCTTCGCCGGTTTCGTTCCAGGAGATGTCGGACAGGTGAACCAGACCGTCGATGCCGCCGTCCAGACCAATGAAGATACCGAAGTCGGTGATCGACTTGATGGTACCGGTGATCTTGTCACCCTTGTTGAACTGGCCGGAGAAGTCTTCCCATGGGTTGGACTTGCACTGCTTGATGCCCAGGGAGATACGACGACGCTCTTCGTCGATGTCCAGAACCATGACTTCCACTTCGTCGCCAACCTGAACGACTTTCGACGGGTGGATGTTCTTGTTGGTCCAGTCCATTTCGGAAACGTGTACCAGACCTTCAACGCCTTCTTCCAGCTCAGCGAAGCAGCCGTAGTCGGTCAGGTTGGTAACGCGAGCCTGTACGCGAGTACCTTCTGGGTAACGGGCAGTGATAGCTACCCACGGATCTTCGCCCATCTGCTTCAGACCCAGCGAAACGCGGTTGCGCTCACGGTCGAACTTCAGAACGCGTACGTCGACTTCGTCGCCAACGTTAACGATTTCCGATGGGTGCTTGATGCGCTTCCAGGCCATGTCGGTGATGTGCAGCAGGCCGTCGATACCGCCCAGGTCCACGAATGCGCCGTAGTCGGTGAGGTTCTTGACGATACCTTTGACTTGCTGGCCTTCCTGCAGGGTTTCCAGCAGGGCTTCGCGCTCGGCGCTGTTCTCGGCTTCCAGCACGCTGCGACGGGAAACGACAACGTTGTTGCGCTTCTGGTCCAGCTTGATGACCTTGAATTCCAGCTCTTTGCCTTCCAGGTGGGTGGTGTCGCGCACTGGGCGGACATCAACCAGGGAGCCCGGCAGGAACGCACGGATGCCGTTAACGTCGACAGTGAAGCCGCCCTTAACCTTACCGTTGATAACGCCCTTGACCACTTCTTCGGCGGCGAAAGCTGCTTCCAGAACAATCCAGCACTCGGCGCGCTTGGCTTTTTCACGGGACAGCTTGGTTTCGCCAAAGCCGTCTTCGACCGCGTCCAGCGCAACGTGAACTTCGTCACCGACCTTGATGGTCAGCTCGCCAGCTTCGTTGTAGAACTGCTCGAGCGGGATGACGCCCTCGGACTTCAGGCCAGCGTGTACGGTAACCCAGTCGCCGTCGATGTCGACAACGATACCGGTGATGATCGCACCCGGCTGAAGATTGAGGGTTTTCAGGCTTTCTTCAAAGAGTTCTGCAAAGCTTTCGCTCATTTTAATTCCTGTAGATTCGGGCGAAACAGACGCCCATAACCACATTCCAGACAATGTGGGTTCGTTTTAAGTAAAGGAAAGCCGGCAGGACGTTGACTGGTGCCCCTGCCTGCTTTCCTGGCTATCAGATAAGGTCGCGCTGGGCGATCTCGCTTCTGATACGTTGCAACACCTGCTCGATGGACAACTCGGTAGAGTCCAACTGAATGGCATCGGCCGCTGGTTTCAGCGGGGCCACTGCACGTTGGGTGTCACGTTCATCACGCGCACGAATCTCATCCAGCAGACTCGACAGACTAACATCTTCACCCTTGCCCTTCAACTGCAGGTAGCGGCGACGTGCGCGCTCCTCCGCGCTGGCGGTGAGGAAGACCTTTAATGGCGCGTCCGGGAACACCACGGTACCCATGTCGCGCCCGTCAGCAATCAGCCCTGGCACTTCGCGGAACTCACGCTGACGTACCAGCAGCGCATCACGCACCGCCGGCAGCGAGGCCACCATCGATGCACCAGCACCGACGGTTTCGGTACGGATGACGTTGCTGACGTCCTCACCCTCAAGGATGATCTGTTGCAGCTTACCGGGCTCGGCAGCGATGAACTGCACATCCAGATGGGCGGCAAGCTTGGTCAGTAGCTCTTCGTTGGTCAGGTCGACGCCGTGGTTGCTGGCATTGAATGCCAGCAAGCGATACAGCGCGCCAGAGTCCAGCAGCTTCCAGCCCAACTCGCGGGCAATCAGCCCGGCGACCGTGCCCTTGCCCGAGCCGCTTGGCCCGTCGATGGTGATAACCGGTGCCATTGAATTCACGACTTGCCCTCTTCTGCCACGCGGATCCCCACTTCGGCGCACAGCGCCAGGAAGTTGGGGAACGAGGTGGCGACGTTGGCGCAGTCGTGAATGCGGATCGGCGCACTGGCGCGCAGCGAGGCCACACTGAAGGCCATGGCGATGCGGTGGTCACCATGCCCATGCACTTCGCCGCCGCCCAGCTGGCCGCCGTCGATGATGATGCCGTCCGGGGTCGGCTCGCATTTGATGCCCAAGGTGGTGAGGCCATCGGCCATCACCTGGATGCGATCGGACTCCTTCACCCGCAGCTCTTCGGCGCCACGCAGCACGGTACGCCCTTCAGCGCAGGCAGCGGCCACGAACAGTACCGGGAATTCGTCGATGGCCAGCGGCACCAACGCTTCAGGAATGTCGATACCCTTAAGTTTGGCACCGCGCACACGCAGGTCGGCCACGGGCTCGCCGCCCACTTCACGCTGGTTTTCCAGGGTGATGTCGCCGCCCATCAGGCGCAGGATGTCGATCACGCCAGTACGGGTCGGGTTGATGCCGACATGCTCCAGCACAAGCTCGGAGCCTTCAGCGATAGAGGCTGCGACCAGGAAGAACGCTGCCGAGGAAATGTCAGCCGGCACTTCGATCCGGGTAGCGGTCAGCTTGCCACCGGACTGCAGCGAGGCCACTGGGCCATTGCTGTCGACCGAATAGCCAAAACCGCGCAGCATGCGCTCGGTGTGGTCACGGGTAGGCGCAGGCTCGGTGACAGTGGTCTTGCCTTCGGCGTACAGACCGGCCAGCAGCAGGCAGGATTTGACCTGGGCGCTGGCCATCGGCAGCGTGTAGGTCAGCCCTTTGAGCTTGTGGCCACCGCGGATGGTCAGCGGCGGACGGCCGTCCGGGCCGGTCTCGACCACAGCACCCATTTCGCGCAGCGGGTTGGCCACACGGTTCATCGGGCGCTTGGACAGCGAGGCGTCGCCGGTCATGGTGACATCGAACGGCTGACCGGCCAACAGGCCCGACAGCAGGCGCATCGAAGTACCGGAGTTACCTACGTACAGCGGCCCTGGTGGCGGCTTCAGGCCATGCAGGCCCACGCCGTGAATGGTTACACGACCGTGGTTGGGGCCTTCGATGACCACACCCATGTCACGGAATGCCTGCAGGGTCGCCAGCGCATCTTCGCCTTCGAGGAAGCCTTCGACCTCGGTAGTACCTTCGGCCAGCGAGCCGAGCATGATCGAGCGATGGGAAATCGACTTGTCGCCCGGTACACGGATCCGCCCGTTCAGGCGGCCACCCGGTTGGGCCTGGAAAATCAGATCGTTGGCGTTCATAGCGTCCACATAGGCCCGGCGGGCCAGGATTTTACTGAAATGCTCGCGGGCAACCCGTGCGCGGGTGAATACACCCAGCAGTTGGTGCCCATCCCCTTCAGCGATCGCGTCGCGCAGGGCGTCGAGATCGCTGCGAAATGTATCAAGCGTGCGCAGGACAGCGTCGCGGTTGGCGAGGAAAATGTCATGCCACATGGTCGGATCGCTGCCGGCGATTCTTGTGAAATCGCGGAACCCACCCGCAGCGTACCGGAAGATCTCGAGGTTTTCATTGCGTTTGGCCAGTGAGTCGACCAGGCCAAAGGCCAGCAGGTGTGGCAGATGGCTGGTGGCGGCCAGTACTTCATCATGGCGCTCGACCGACATGTGTTCCACATCGGCATCCAGCGCACGCCAAAGGCGGTCAACCAGGGCCAGCGCGGCGGGGTCGGTTTCGGCCAGCGGCGTGAGGATCACCTTGTGCCGGCGGAACAAGGTGGCATTGGACGCCTCTACCCCGCTCTGCTCGGAACCGGCGATGGGGTGGCCCGGGACGAAACGCGGCAGGCGCGCACCGAAGACGGCACGCGCCTCACGCACGACGTTGCCCTTGGCGCTGCCGACGTCGGTGATGATTGCATCACCCAGGTCGAGCAGGGCCAGGCGCGCGAGGACTTTTTCCATAGCCAGGATGGGTACGGCCAGCTGGATGACATCGGCGCCCACACAAGCGGCGGCAAGGTCTTCTTCGCAGCGGTCGACCACGCCCAGGGCCACGGCCTGCTTGCGCGAGGGGGCATCCAGGTCGACACCGACCACTTCGCGGCAAAGGCCGCTTTCACGCAGGCCCTTGGCGAACGAGCCGCCGATCAGGCCGAGACCGACCACGACCAGGCGGTCGATGATGGGCGCAGGTTTGGTTTTTGCTGCATTTACCACTGGTGCGAACCCTGTTCAGAAATCTAGGTAGCCTGTGAGGGCCATTGGGGCCGCGGCGCGACCCTTCGCGGGCTAGCCCGCTCCCACAGAGCTCGGCATCACATGCTCACTGTGGGAGCGGGCATGCCCGCGAAGGGCTGCAGGGCAGCCCCAAGGCCCCTGAATCAAAGCACCGCCTTCGGATAAGAGCCCAGCACCTTCAGCGCCACAGCCTCCTGGCTGATCTGCTCGAGCACCGCCTTGATCAGCGGGTCGCGGTGGTGGCCGACGAAGTCGATGAAGAACACGTAGGTCCACTTGCCGCTGCGCGACGGGCGGGTCTCGATGCGGGTCAGGTCGATGCCGTTCTGATAGAACGGCACCAGCAACTCATGCAACGCACCTGGCTTGTTGCTCATCGAAACGATGATCGAGGTCTTGTCGTCGCCGGTCGGCGGTACTTCCTGGTTACCGATCATCAGGAAGCGCGTGGAGTTGTCCGGGCGATCTTCGATCTTCTCGGCCAGGCGGGTCAGGCCGTACAGGTTGGCCGCCATATCGCCGGCGATCGCCGCCGAGTTCCACTCGCCCTTGACTCGCTTGGCCGCTTCGGCATTGCTCGATACGGCCACGCGCTCCACGTTCGGGTAGTGCGCATCCAGCCACTTTCGGCACTGGGCCAGCGACTGGGCGTGGGAGTAGATGCGGGTGATGCTGTCGGTCTTGGTGTTCTCGCCCACCAGCAGGTGGTGGTGGATACGCAGCTCGACCTCACCACAAATCACCATGTCATGCTCGAGGAAGCTGTCCAGGGTGTGGCTGACCGCACCTTCAGTGGAGTTTTCCACCGGCACCACACCGAAGTTGACGGCACCGGCCGCCACTTCACGGAACACTTCGTCGATGGCCGCCATCGGCCGACTGATCACCGCGTGGCCGAAGTGCTTCATGGCCGCCGCCTGGGTGAAGGTGCCTTCAGGGCCGAGGTAGGCGATTTTCAGCGGCTCTTCCAGGGCCAGGCACGACGACATGATTTCGCGGAACAGCCGCGCCATCTCTTCATTGCCCAGCGGGCCCTTGTTGCGCTCCATCACGCGCTTGAGCACCGCAGCTTCACGCTCGGGACGGTAGAACACCGGCTTCTCGCCTTCTTTGAGCGAGGCAGTCTTGACCCGGGCCACTTCTTCGGCGCAGCGGGCGCGGTCGCTGATCAGCTCGAGGATTTTCTCGTCGAGGCTGTCGATGCGTACGCGCAGCGCCTTGAGCTCCTGTTCGGACATGTCAGCCATGCTCCTTCTCGAATTCAGCCATGTAGCCTACCAGCGCTTCTACCGCTTCCAGGCCCAGGGCGTTGTAGATGGAGGCGCGCATGCCGCCAACCGAACGGTGGCCCTTGAGGTTGAGCAGGCCACGCGCGTCGGCGCCAGCGAGGAAGGCCTTGTCCAGGCGCTCGTCAGCCAGGCGGAACGGCACGTTCATCCACGAACGGGCGTTGACGCTGATCGGGTTGGTGTAGAACTCGCTGCGATCGATGAACCCGTAAAGGCAGTCTTTCTTGGCACGGTTGCGCTGCTCCATGGCCTCGACACCGCCCTGCTCTTTCAGCCACTCGAAGACCAGGCCCGAGAGGTACCAGGAGTAGGTAGCCGGGGTGTTGTACATCGACCCGTTGTCAGCCGAAACCTTGTAGTCAAGCATGGTCGGGCAGCTGCTGCGGGCATGGCCCAACAGGTCTTCGCGCACGATCACCACCACCAGACCGCTTGGGCCGATATTCTTCTGCGCGCCGGCGTAGATCAGGCCGAACTGCGACACATCGATCGGGCGCGAGAGGATGTCGGACGACATATCGACCACCAGCGGTACGTCACCGGTCTGCGGCACCCAGTCAAACTGCAGGCCACCGATGGTCTCGTTGGACGCATAGTGCACGTAGGCTGCGTTTTTGGTCAGATTCCACTCGTTCTGGCCAGGGATGGCCAGGTAGTCGTAAGGCTTGGCAGTGGCGGCGACGTTGACGTTGCCGAAACGGCGCGCTTCCTCGATGGCCTTTTTCGACCAGATGCCGGTTTCGATGTAGTCGGCTGTGCCGTTTTCCGGCAGCAGGTTCAGCGGGATTTCAGCGAACTGCTGGCTGGCGCCCCCTTGCAGGAACAGCACCTTGTAGTTGGAGGGGACGGACAGCAGGTCACGCAGGTCCTGCTCGGCCTTTTCGGCGATGGCCACGTAATCGTCGCTGCGATGGCTCATTTCCATCACCGACAAGCCCTTGCCACGCCAGTCCAGCATCTCGGCCTGTGCGCGCTGCAGGACAGCGTCAGGAAGCGCGGCAGGGCCTGCGCAGAAGTTAAAGGCTCGTTTGCTCACATCCACTCTCGCTCTGCCAAATAGAACAAAAACTATCACATGGGTTCGCAGCGACCCTGTGGGAGCGGGCGAGCCCGCGAACACCGGCAAAGCCGGTGCCATCTACCGCAGTGTCTGCTTCGCGGGCATGCCCGCTCCCACAAGGCCGGGCTTTGCCAGCTGTTATCAGTCAAACGGGGCGACCTTGGTCGCCCCGTTCGGGTTTCACGCTTGATTACTCTTGCGGGGCCTCTTCGGCGCCTGCAGCTTCGTCTGGCGCTTCGGCTTCGACACCCTCCTCGTCCGCCTCGATCACTTCATCGAGTTCGTCCTCGGACGGCTCCTGAATACGCTCCAGGCCCACCAGTGTCTCATCGGCCGCCAGCTTGATCAGCGTAACGCCCTGGGTGTTGCGGCTGAGGCTGGACACCTCGCCAACCCGGGTGCGAACCAGCGTGCCCTGGTCGGAAATCAGCATGATCTCCTCGCCTTCCTGCACCTGGATAGCCCCGATCAGCAGGCCGTTGCGCCCTTTGGTACCCATGGCGATCACACCCTGGCCACCGCGGCCGCGACGCGGGAACTTGGACAGCGGGGTGCGCTTGCCAAAGCCACGCTCGGAGGCGGTAAGGATCTGCGAGCCGGACTCCGGGATCAGCATCGAAATGATCCGCTGGCCTTTGCCCAGCTTCATGCCGCGTACACCACGGGCGTTGCGGCCCATTTCACGCACGACGCTCTCGGCAAAGCGGATGACCTTGCCAGCGTCGGAGAACATCATGACTTCCTTGGCGCCATCGGTGATGGCCGCGGCAATCAGGGTGTCGCCTTCCTTCAGCTTCAGGGCGATCAGGCCGTTGGAGCGCGGACGGGCGAACTGCACCAGCGGGGTCTTCTTGACGGTACCGGAAGCGGTCGCCATGAAGATGTATGCGCCGGTCGGCTCTGCAACCCACTCCGGGGTGTCGCCGTCTTCTTCGTCGACTTCCTCGGCCTCAACCAGCTCACCCTCGAGCACGGTGTCATCAGCCTCGTCCAGCAATTCGTCGAGGTCGGCGTTCTGCTGCAGCGCTTCGAGGTCGATCTGCAGCATGGCGGTGATGCGTTCACCCTCCTCCAGCGGCAGCAGGTTGACCAGCGGTCGACCGCGGGCAGCGCGGGACGCTTCGGGGATTTCGTAGGTCTTCTTCCAGTACACCTTGCCCTTGCTGGAGAACAGCAACAGGGTGGCATGGCTGTTGGCGACCAGCAGGTGCTCGATGTAGTCCTCGTCCTTCACGCCGGTCGCGGACTTGCCTTTGCCGCCGCGGCGCTGGGCCTGGTAGGCGGACAATGGCTGAGTCTTGGCATAACCACCATGGGAGATGGTGACCACGCGCTCTTCTTCCGGGATCATGTCGCCGTAGTTGAGGTCGTGGCTGGCATTGAGGATTTCGGTGCGGCGCACATCGCCGTACTCGGCACGGATGGCCTCCAGCTCCTCGCGAATCACTTCCATCAGGCGCTCGGCGCTGCTGAGGATGCGGATCAACTCGCCGATCTGCTCGAGGATTTCCTGGTACTCGGCCAGCAGCTTCTCGTGCTCCAGGCCGGTCAGGCGGTGCAGGCGCAGGTCGAGAATGGCCTGGGCCTGTTCCGGCGACAGGAAGTACTTGCCGTCATGCAGGCCGTACTGCTCCGGCAGGTCCTCAGGGCGGCAGGCGTCGGCGCCGGCGCGCTCGACCATGACCTGCACGGCACTGGATTCCCACGGCGTGGAAACCAGGGCTTCCTTGGCTTCGGACGGCGTCGGCGAGGCCTTGATCAGGGCAATGACCGGGTCGATGTTGGACAGCGCAACCGCCTGGCCTTCCAGGATATGGCCGCGTTCACGGGCCTTGCGCAGCTCGAATACGGTACGGCGGGTCACCACTTCACGGCGGTGGCGGACGAACGCTTCGAGCAGGTCCTTGAGGTTGAGCAGGCGCGGACGGCCGTCAACCAGGGCCACCACGTTGATGCCGAATACGCTCTGCAGCTGGGTTTGCTGGTAGAGGTTGTTGAGCACCACTTCCGGCACTTCACCGCGACGCAGCTCGATGACGATGCGCATGCCGTCCTTGTCGGACTCGTCGCGCAGCTCGGTGATACCTTCGATCTTCTTCTCTTTGACCAGCTCGGCGATCTTTTCGATCAGGCGCGCCTTGTTCAGCTGATACGGCAGCTCGGTGATCACGATCTGCTGGCGACCGCCAACCTTGTCGATGTCTTCGATCTCGGAGCGGGCGCGCATGTAGATGCGGCCACGACCGGTGCGATAGGCCTCGATGATGCCCTGGCGACCGTTGATGATGCCGGCAGTCGGGAAGTCCGGGCCAGGGATGAACTGCATCAGCTCATCGATGGTGACTTCCGGGTTGTCGATGAGCGCCAGGCAGCCATCGATGACCTCGCCGAGGTTGTGCGGCGGGATATTGGTCGCCATGCCCACGGCAATACCGCTGGAACCGTTGACCAGCAGGTTGGGAATACGCGTCGGCATGACCGCCGGGATCTGCTCGGTGCCGTCGTAGTTGGGCACCCAGTCGACGGTTTCCTTGTGCAGGTCGGCCAGCAGTTCGTGGGCCAGTTTGGTCATGCGCACTTCGGTGTATCGCATGGCAGCAGCGTTGTCGCCGTCCACCGAACCGAAGTTGCCCTGGCCGTCGACCAGCAGGTAGCGCAACGAGAACGGCTGGGCCATACGCACGATGGTGTCGTAGACCGCAGTGTCGCCGTGCGGGTGGTACTTACCGATCACGTCACCGACCACACGGGCGGATTTCTTGTACGGCTTGTTCCAGTCGTTGCCCAGTTCGCTCATCGCATAGAGAACGCGGCGATGCACGGGCTTCAAGCCGTCACGCGCATCGGGCAGCGCTCGCCCGACAATCACGCTCATCGCGTAGTCGAGGTAAGACTGTCTCAGTTCGTCTTCGATATTGACCGGGAGGATTTCTTTGGCCAGTTCGCCCATGAGAAGCCTGATTCCTTTTTCTGGTGAAACTTCGCAGCTCCATCAAGGGCCGAACGAAGCTCGCCGCCGCAGCGCATAAGGGTGCGACGACTTACGACAAATCAATGAGTTGTGCCATGGATCTGCGCAATGAAGGCCGCCGTGATGGGCGGTCTTGGAAACTGCCGGATGTTATCACAAACGCAGGGGCGGTGGGGAGAGGTGGCAGTTGGTCTCAGCCGCGTTTGAAACCTGATTTTTGTATTGCCTGCACCGGCCTCTTCGCGGGCTCGCCCGCTCCCACAGGTTCACCACAGCCCTAAGGCCATGCGATATCCCTGTGGGAGCGGGCAAGCCCGCGAAGAGGCCGGTGAGACGATACAAAGTCAGTGCAGGCGCTTGCGGCAAATCAACTGGGCCAGTTTGGCAGTATCCGGACGCTCTACAACACCCCGTTCGGTCACGATAACGTCAATCAGGTCGGCCGGGGTCACGTCGAACACCGGGTTGAATACCTGCACATCCCGTACCGCCGGGGCACCGCCAAAGTCCAGCCACTCGTCGGCGTCACGCTCTTCCAGGGGAATATCCTCGCCGGTTGCCAGGTTCAGGTCGATGCTGGTGCTCGGCGCCACCACCATGAAGCGCACCCCATGGTGCATGGCACTGACGGCCAGCTGATAGGTGCCGATCTTGCCGGCCATGTCACCATTGGCAGCGATGCAGTCCGCCCCCACCACCACCCAGGTGATGCCCTTGGTCTTCATGAGGTGGGCCAGCGCGGAGTCGGCACAAAGGGTCACCGGAATTCCCTCGTTGGCCAGCTCCCAGGCCGTCAGGCGCGAGCCCTGCAGCCAAGGGCGAGTCTCACCGGCATAAACCTGCTCGACCATGCCTTCCAGGTAGCCGGCACGGATCACCCCCAGTGCGGTGCCAAAGCCACCACTGGCAAGGGCGCCGGCGTTGCCGAAGGTGAGCAGGGCCTGGGCATTGCCCTGATGACGACGGATCAGTTCGATACCCTGCTGGGCCATGGTCAGGTTGGCCTCACGGTCGCTTTCGTGAATGGCCACCGCTTCGGCCTCCAGCGCCGCCAGAACGTCTTCTTCCGGACGCAGGCGCAGCAGACGCTCGCGCATGCGGTTCAGCGCCCAGAACAAGTTGGCGGCGGTAGGACGCGCTTCGGCGAGGGTGAGAAAGTCGTCTTCCAGGTCCATTTCCCAATCGCCACCTTCGGCCAGCCGCTCTTCAAGGGCCAGTACCAGGCCGTAAGCTGCGGCAATACCGATCGCCGAGGCGCCGCGCACTGCCATGTCACGGATGGCTGCGGCCACCTGCGCAACATTGTCGCAGGCCAGCCAACGCTCCTCCGACGGCAGCAAGCGCTGGTCGAGCAGGTGCAAGGCGCCGCCCTGCCAGCGGATCGCGGTCACCTTCTCCGCCGCCAAAAGTCGCTCGCGCATCGCCTCTCCCCGTCATTCGGATATCAAAAACGGGCGATTATAGCGACCCTCGCGGCCAAGCGCTCGGGTATACTCCGGCGCAATTTTGCGAAGTTTCAGAGGACTGTTCAATGAGCAACGTCGACCGCGCCGAAATCGCCAAGTTCGAAGCGCTGGCCCACCGCTGGTGGGACCGCGAAAGCGAGTTCAAGCCGCTGCACGAAATCAACCCGCTGCGCGTCAACTGGATCGACGAGCGCGTCAGCCTGGCCGGCAAGAAAGTGCTGGACGTGGGTTGCGGTGGCGGCATCCTCAGCGAAGCCATGGCCCTGCGCGGCGCCACGGTCACCGGTATCGACATGGGCGAGGCGCCACTGGCGGTGGCTCAGTTGCACCAACTGGAGTCCGGCGTGCAGGTGGAATACCGGCAGATCACCGCCGAAGCCCTGGCCGAGGAAATGCCCGAACAGTTCGACGTGGTTACCTGCCTGGAAATGCTCGAGCACGTGCCCGACCCGTCTTCGGTGATCCGCGCCTGCTACCGCATGGTCAAGCCGGGCGGCCAGGTGTTCTTCTCCACCATCAACCGCAACCCCAAGGCCTACCTGCTGGCCATCGTCGGCGCCGAGTACATCCTGAAGATGCTGCCGCGCGGCACCCATGACTTCAAGAAATTCATCCGCCCGTCCGAGCTGGGCGCCTGGAGCCGCGATGCAGGCCTGCAGGTGAAGGACATCATCGGCCTCACCTACAACCCGCTGACCAAGCAC
Source organism: Pseudomonas sp. YQ_6 (assembly GCF_043103245.1). NCBI lineage: Bacteria > Pseudomonadati > Pseudomonadota > Gammaproteobacteria > Pseudomonadales > Pseudomonadaceae > Pseudomonas > Pseudomonas sp. YQ_6. Next base: position 73,820 of record NZ_JBICJR010000012.1, on the reverse strand, counting down.
TACAAGCTCAACAGCGACGTCGACGTCAACTACATGATCCAGACCCTGCGCGAGGAATAAGCATGCGTTTGCGAGCAGTACTCTTCGACATGGACGGCACCTTGCTGGACACGGCGCCGGACTTCATCGCCATTTGCCAGGCCATGCTCGCCGAACGCGGGCTGCCGGCCGTTGACGACAACCTGATCCGTGGCGTTATCTCGGGTGGCGCCCGCGCCATGGTTGCCACTGCGTTCGCCATGGACCCGGAGGCTGACGGCTTCGAGGCCCTGCGCCTGGAGTTCCTCGAGCGTTACCAGCGCGACTGCGCGGTGCACAGCAAGCTGTTCGAGGGCATGGCCGAGCTGCTGGCCGACATCGAGAAAGGCAACCTGCTGTGGGGCGTCGTCACCAACAAGCCGGTGCGCTTCGCCGAGCCGATCATGCAGCAGCTGGGCCTGGCCGAGCGCTCGGCATTGCTGATCTGCCCGGACCACGTGAAAAACAGCAAACCCGACCCCGAGCCGCTGATCCTGGCCTGCAAGACGCTGAATCTGGACCCGGCCAGTGTGCTGTTCGTCGGCGACGACCTGCGCGACATCGAGTCTGGCCGCGACGCAGGTACCCGCACGGCAGCCGTGCGCTACGGCTATATTCATCCAGAGGACAACCCCAACAACTGGGGTGCCGACGTGGTGGTGGACCACCCGCTGGAACTGCGCAAAGTGATCGACAGCGCGCTGTGCGGCTGCTGAACCCAGACCGATGACCGGGCACCGCCCTTTTGTAGGAGCGGGTTTACCCGCGAATGCGTCCGATCAGACGCCAGTGTTGTCTGGGCTGACGCATTCGCGGGCAAACCCGCTCCTACGATAGCCCCGGGCCGCCCACACGAACTCGAAGGACAGAACCATGTTCGACTACACCGCCCGCCCCGACCTGCTGCAAGGCCGGGTCATCCTGGTTACCGGTGCCGGCCGTGGCATTGGTGCCGCAGCTGCCAAGGCCTATGCCGCCCTGGGTGCCACCGTGCTGCTACTGGGCAAGACCGAGGCCAACCTGAACGAGGTCTACGACCAGATCGAAGCCGCCGGCCACCCGCAGCCGGTGGTTATCCCGTTCAACCTGGAAACCGCCCTGCCACACCAGTACGACGAGCTGGCGGCCATGATCGAAGGCCAGTTCGGCCGCCTCGATGGCCTGCTCAACAATGCGTCGATCATCGGCCCGCGCACACCGCTGGAACAGCTGTCGGGCGACAACTTCATGCGCGTGATGCACATCAACGTCAATGCCACCTTCATGCTCACCAGCACCCTGCTGCCGCTGCTGAAGCTGTCGGAAGACGCTTCGGTGGTGTTCACCAGCAGCAGCGTGGGGCGCAAGGGCCGGGCTTACTGGGGCGCCTATGGCGTGTCGAAGTTCGCCACCGAAGGCCTGATGCAGACCTTGGCTGATGAACTGGAAGGCGTGGCGCCGGTGCGCGCCAACAGTATCAACCCAGGCGCCACGCGCACGGCGATGCGGGCCCAGGCCTACCCCGGCGAGAACCCGCAGAACAACCCGCTGCCCGAAGAGATCATGCCGGTGTACCTGTACCTGATGGGGCCGGACAGCACAGGGGTGAACGGGCAGGCGTTCAACGCCCAATAAACCTGCATCGGCCTCTTCGCGGGCTTGCCCGCAAAGAGGCCGGTACAGGAAAGCGATCAGCCCGCAGCCAACGCCGGCCGCATACGGCCTTGCTGGCGCCCTTCCAGCTGCATGCAGCGCTCCAGGAACAGGAACATGCAGTCGTAACTCTTGCAAATGGCCCTGCGCAGCTCGGTCCGCAACCCCAGGGTGGGGTTCTCACCAGCCAGGGTACAGATGATTTCCAGCGCCTCCCACGGGTGCGCATCGTCATACTGGGCATGCATCTTCAGCCACTTCATCGCCCGCTTGCGCCCTTCTTCAGGAAACCCCTGCGCATAGGTGTCGGTCGAGCACACCACCGCCGACCATTCACCGGTCGCGCCTTCGATGGCGTAGTTGGTCGCCGCCATGGAAATGGCCAGGTTCTCGGTGGCGCACACCCGCCAGCACCAATCGTTCAGGCCGTTCAGCTCGGGCGGCACTTCTTGCGCCTGCAACTCGTGCAGATGCACACCGTGCGCCTGGCACCAGTTCACCCAGTAGTCGGCATGGTTGAGCTCGACGCGGATGTTGCGCATCAGCCAGCGCCGCGCCATGTCCTCGCCCTGATGCCGGCCATAGCGGGTCTTGGTCAGGTTATGCGCCATGTACAACGAAAACTGCTCCACCACCGGCCAGCCACCGATGAGGTACTGGCGGATGGTCGATTGCTTCAGCTGGCCATCGCGTAGTCGTGCATAAAACTCATGCTCAACCACCCTGCGCTTGCTCTCGCGGCAGTCTTCAATCAGTTGCTGGGCCCATTGGGGGTAACTGGCGGGGTCCATCAAAGGCCCGATACGAACGAATGCGTCAATCACTTTCAGCTCCTTGATCCTTGTGATTTCCAACTAGCGAAACGTGCCAGGTGCTCGCTGCAACAGAGGCCGGGCGGCGATCCGTTGGCGCTGCAGACTGTCACAGGTGAACACCTGGGGGCGTTCGATCAGGTAGCCCTGGGCGTAATCCACGCCTATTTCCTGCAAGGCCTGCTCGATCAAGGGTGTTTCGACGAACTCGGCAATCGTGCGCTTACCCATCACATGGCCGATATGGTTGATGACCTCGACCATGGCCCGGTTGACCGGGTCGTCGAGCATGTCCTTGACGAAACTGCCGTCAATCTTCAGGTAGTCCACGGGCAAATGCTTGAGATAGGCGAACGAGGACATGCCGGCGCAAAAATCATCGAGCGAGAAACGGCAACCCAGCCCTTTCAGCTCGTTGATGAAGCGAATGGCGCTGCCCAGGTTGGCAATGGCGCTGGTTTCGGTAATTTCAAAGCAGATCATTCGCGGCGGAATGGCGTATTCGACAAACAACCGCTGGAGGTATTCAAGGAACTTGTCGTCGCCAATACTGGACCCCGACAGGTTGATGGCACAGGTCGACAATGGCCCTTCACGCCCTTCTTCCAGGCACTGGCGTATGACCATGAACACATTGCGCACCACCCAGCGGTCCAGCGCGGTCATCAGGCCGTAGCGCTCGGCCGCCGGGATGAAGCTGCTGGGCAGGATGGTGCGGCCGCTTTCGTCGTGCAGGCGCAACAGAATTTCGATATGGCCCGGGTCCTCGAAGGATTTGAGCGGGGCGATTTCCTGGGCGTAGAGGCAAAAGCGGTTTTCTTCCAGGGCCACATGCAGGCGCTGGATCCAGGCCATCTCGCCAAAACGCATGGACAGTTCGCTGTCGTCGGCGTGGTACACCTGCACACGGTTTCGGCCCTTTTCCTTGGCCATGTAGCAGGCCATGTCGGCGGCGCGCAGCGAGGCCTCCAGGGTACCGGGGGCCTGGGCCATATGCACCAGGCCAATGCTGACCGTGGTTACGAACGGCCGCCCTTTCCATACGAAGTGCAGGCTCTGCACCATCTGGCGTAATTGTTCGCCGATGCGCTCGGCCTGGTCGGGCGGGCAGTTTTCCAGCAGCACGCCAAACTCATCGCCGCCCAGCCGCGCGAGCGTATCGCCCTCACGCAGGCCGGATTGCAGCACCGCGCAGATGTGCCGCAGCAACTCATCGCCGGCAGCGTGGCCACAGGTGTCGTTGACCAGCTTGAACTGGTCGAGGTCGAGGAACATCAGCGAATGCCGCCCGGCCTGGCGCGCCAGGTCGTTGAGCGCCTGCTCCAGGCGGTATTCGAACTCGCGGCGGTTGGCCAGCCCGGTCAGGGCGTCGTGAGTTGCCTGCCAGGACAGGTTGGCGATGTACTGGCGTTCCTGGGTCATGTCGTGCAACACCAGCACGATGCCACTGACCTGGCCATCATTGAGGATCGGCGAGCCTACCAGGTTGATCGACACGGTACTGCCGTCCAGGCGCTGGATCAGCCGGGCATGCTCGGAGCCGCCCTTGAGGCTGCCGCTGAGCACCTGTTCGACCAAGCTGCGACCGTCCTCCTCGGCGTGTTCATCAACCAGGCTGAACAGTGCCGACAGCGGCAGGCCCTGGGCCTGGCCGGATTGCCAGTGGGTCAATTGCTCAGCGGCCGGGTTCATGTAGCCGATACTGCCCTCGACATCAGTGGTGATCACCGCATCACCGATGGCCTGCAGGGTAATCTGCGCTCGCTCTTTTTCTTCCTGAAGGGCGCTGGCAAAGGCCTGGCGCTGGGCCAACAGCTTGCTGGAGCGGCGCCAGGCAATGGCGATCAGGAACATCGCGGTCAGCAGGTTGGTGATCAGCAGCACCCGCAGCAACATACGCGAGCCTTCACCCAAGGCATCACTGAAGGCCTTGGCCGCCGGGGTCACGCCTTCGTTGATGGCGACAATGCGGGCCTTCCAATCGCTGACAGTGTCTGGATCCGCCGGGCCATTGGCAAAACGCTGGCGCATTTCACCGGCCAGTACATCCAGCTTGGCCAGATAGTCGTCACCGATGTCCCAGTAATCGATGGCTGTCTGCATATAGCTGACATGGCGAAAGTTACGGTAGAACCAGATGATCCGCTCGACATCGTCAGGGTGGTTGCCACCTTGCAGAACCGCCTGTCGCGCGGCGTCCAGATCAGGGCTGGGGTGGTCGAGCACCTCGCGCAGACGATGGTCACCCTGGGGCACGGTAATGGCCTGGCGATAGCGCTGGTAGGTGCTGTCGTCCTGCGTCTCGCCGTACAGACTGAGGTAGTAGATGGCATCTTTCTGCGCCTTGGACCACAGGCTTTCGCCCGCGACATAGGCGCGCACGGCCGAGAGCGTATAAAGGCTGAGGCTGCCCAACGCCACCTGAAGGACCACGACGGCGATGAAAGGCCATGTGATGCCGAGCAACTTTGGCGCTTCGAGTGTGCGATTTCCCTTCATGGAGTCCCTGTCACAGAGCAGATAAGGCGTAAATCGACCCAGACAAGCACAGCGTAGGCCATTTGCCATCGCTGTGGAGGGGATTTTTATGACAAGGAACCGGGGGATTTTACAGCGTACGCGCTGGCCATTGTAGGAGCGGGTTTACCCGCGAAGAAGACACCGCGGTGGATGGCACGGGCTTCGCCCGTGTTCGCGGGCAAGCCCGCTCCCACAGGGTCGCACCAGCTTTTAGAAATTGAGCAAGACTGTTACTCCCAAAAGCCCGGTGAAGGCAGCCAGATAATCAGCTCTGCTGCAGATGCCCATACAGCTTGGCGTATAACCCACCCTCGGCAATCAGCTGCTGATGGTCGCCGTCTTCGGCCACGTGCCCGCCATCGAACACCAGCACCCGGTCGGCCTGTTTCACCGCCGACAAGCGATGGGCGATGATCAGCGTGGTGCGGCCGCTGAGGAAGCACGCCAAGGCCTGATGCAGGTTGTACTCGGTGGCGGCATCCAGGGCTGAGGTGGCCTCGTCGAGGATCACCACCTTGGGCTCAGCCAGTACCATGCGGGCAATGGCCAGACGCTGGCGCTGGCCACCGGACAAGCGCACGCCTGAACGCCCTACCACACTGTCCAGGCCTTGCGGCAAGGCGGCGATGGTGGCATCCAACTGGGCGATGCGCAGCGCCTGCCAGCAGGCATCATCGCTACAGTCGCGACCCATGGTCAGGTTGGCACGCACGCTGTCGTTGAACAGCGACGGGTGCTGCAACACCACCGCGACGTTCTCGCGCAGGGTTTCCAAACCGATTTCCTGCAGGCTGGCCCCGCCAAAGCGGATGGTCCCGGCCTGGGCGCTGTAAAGGCCCAGCAGTAGCTGCACCAGCGTGCTCTTGCCGCCGCCGCTGGCACCGACAATCGCCACCTTCTCACCCGCAGCGATGGACAGGTCGAGGTGCTCGAGCACCGGCTCGTCGGCATAGGCAAAGCGCAGGTCGCGCACTTCAATGCCCACCGTTTCGCGCCCGGCGAACGGGTCGCTGGCGGCCGGGTATTGCGGCTCGTCGGCACGCGCCAGCAGCTCGTTGAGGCGGCTCAGCGCACCGCCTGCGGCGTAGTACGCATATTGCAGATTAAGCAGTTGCTCCACCGGACCGATCATGAACCACAGGTAGCTGAACACCGCCAGCATCTGGCCGATCGACAGGTCGGAAAACAGCACGGTCAGCATGGCCGCCGCGCGGAAGATGTCGATGCCGAACTGGAACAGCAGACCACTGGCACGGCCACTGGCATCGCTTTTCCATTGCGAGTCCACGGCGTAATCGCGCACCTCGCGGGCACGCAAACCCAGGCGGCCAAGGAAGTAGCCCTGGCGGTTGCCGGCGCGGATTTCCTGGATGGCATCCAGGGTTTCCGCCAGCGCCTGGGTAAAGCGCGCGGTGCTGTCGTTCTCGAGTTTTTTCAGGTGTTTGACCCGCTTGCCCAACTGCACGGTGAAGTAGATCACCAGCGGGTTGAACAGCAAGATCAGCAAGGCCAGCTGCCAATGCATCCAGATCAGGATGGCCGCCGTGCCGGTCAGTGTCAGCATGGCCACCAGGAAGCGGCTGAGGGTTTCGCCAACGAACTTGTCGAGGGTGTCCAGGTCGGTGACCAGGTGGGTGGTCACCGTGCCGCTGCCCAGGCTTTCGTACTCTTTCAGCGAAATACGCTTGAGGCGCTCGATCAGGCGGATGCGCAGGCGGTAGACGATGTCCTTGGCCAGCCCGGCGAACAGCTTGGACTGGATCACGTTGAAGGCCAGCGCAGCCAGGCGCAGGCATAGGGTGAGCGCCAGCATCAGGCCGATGTAGCCGGCTGCTACCTGCCAGTTGGACGGCAGCAGGTGGTTCATCCACTTCAGCGCGGCATCGCCATGGCCGAGCAGTACTTCGTCCACCAACAGCGGCAGCAGCAGCGGAATGGGCACACTGCAACACGCCGCCAATAACGCAACGAGGTTGGCGGACCAGAGGTTTTTCTTGTGATGCAGGGCCAGGCGGCGGATTTCCGCCCAGCTCAGTCGATCGCCCGCAGTGTATGGCTTGCCCGGTACCGGGTCGGGTGACCCTGGTACATCAAGCACAGGCGGCCTGCTGCAGCCAGCGGCCGAGCAAGGATTGCAGGCGCTCCAGCGGCTGGTAGCCGTTGGTCAGCAAGGCCAGTTGGCCATTGCGCTCGGCCAGCAAGGTCGGGAAACCGGCAATACCCAGATCCTGGGCCCAGGCGAAGTCGGCCGCGGTGGCGGCGCGGGTATCGGCACGGGCGAAGGTTTCGGCAAACGCGGCACGGTCGAAGCCACACTGGGAGGCCAGCTCGACCAGCTGCGGCGCGGTGGTTACATCGATGCCCTGTTCGTAGAACGAACGCTGGATCAACGCCAGCAGCGGCCAGACACGCTCGGCATCCAGCTCGCGGGCCGCGACCAGGGCGCGGCAGGCCGGCTCGGTGTCGTAGACGAAGCCGTCAGGCATGGCCCCCTCGAAGCGGAACGGCTGGCCGGTAGCATCAGCCACCGCCTGCCAGTGTTCCAGGATGTACTTGCGAGTGGAGCTGTCCAGGGCGCTGCCGCCAGTGCGCAGCCCGCCCGGTACCAAGTGGGCAGGCACGCCTGCCTCACGCGCCTGGGCGATCAGGGCCGCGGCCACTGGCGCAAAACCCCAGCACCAGGAGCACATCGGGTCCATCACATAGATCAGGCGTGCAGACATGCTTCAAGCCTCGGCTTTGTAGTTGTAACCGATCGGATGCGGCAGGTTGCGGGCCTTGGCCAGCTCGATCTGCTTCTGCCGGTCGATGGCACTGCGCCGGGTCTTCTCGCTCAGGCTGTCCCAGCAATGCGGGCAGCTGACACCTGGCGAATAGTGCTCGGACGCGCGCTCCTCTGCATTGATCGGATGGCGGCAGGCGTGGCACTGGTCGTACTCGCCCTCGCTCAGGTCATGACGCACCGTAACCCGGTTGTCGAAGACGAAGCAGTCGCCGTCCCACAGGCTTTCTTCCTGAGGCACTTCCTCGAAGTATTTCAGGATGCCGCCCTTAAGATGATAGACCGACTCGAAGCCTTCACCGAGCATGTAGCTGGAGGCTTTTTCACAACGGATGCCGCCGGTGCAGAACATCGCGACCTTCTTGTGCTTGCTCGGGTCGAAATTGGCCTTGATGTACTCCGGGAACTCACGGAAGGTTTCGGTCTTCGGGTCGATGGCGCCCTTGAACGTACCGATGGCCACTTCGTAGTCGTTGCGGGTGTCGATCAGCAGCACTTCAGGGTCGCTGATCAGGGCGTTCCAGTCCTTGGGCTCGACATAGGTGCCAACGGCCTGGTTGGGGTCTACGCCCGGCACGCCGAGGGTGACGATCTCTTTCTTGAGCTTGACCTTGGTGCGGTAGAACGGCTGTTCGTCGCAGTACGACTCTTTATGGTCGATGTCGACCAGACGCGAGTCGCTGCGCAACCATGCCAGCAGGCCATCAATGCCTTCCCGGGTGCCCGAAACGGTGCCGTTGATGCCCTCGTGGGCCAGCAGCAGGGTGCCTTTGACGTTGTTGTCGAGCATGGTCTTGAGCAGCGGCTCGCGCAGCTCGACGTAATCTTCCAGGGTGACGAACTTGTACAGCGCCGCGACGACGATGGCTTGAGACATGTAACGGAATCTCCAGGTGGTTGCCCTCGTAAGGGGCGGACCGGGTTTGACAGGTATAGAAAAAGCATGGGGGCGCTTTGCGCCCCTTTCGCGACACAAGGCCGCTCCCACAGGGACCGCGTAACCCGATGGCTAGTGCGGTTCCTGTGGGAGCGGCCTTGTGTCGCGAAAGGGCCGCAAAGCGGCCCCGGATCTTGCAGGATTCTACCAGAACAACAAAAAGGTTTCAGTGCCCGCCGCCTGCACACACGGGCGAGGCCGGTGCAACGCCGACCTTGGCCCACTCTTCGGCGGTGTAGGTGTGGATGGCCAGGGCATGGATCTCGCCCATCAGCTCACCCATGGTGGCGTAGACCTTCTGGTGGCGCTTGACGCTGTTCAACCCGGCGAACTGCTCGCTGACGATCACCGCCTTGTAGTGGGTCTCCTGACCACGACTGTGCATGTGACTTTCGTTGAGCACTTCCAGATGTTGCGGCGCCAGCGCGGCCAGTTGCTGTTCGATACGTTGTTGCATGGTCATTGCGGCGTACTCACTTCTTCGCTGGGGCGGCGGCCTTGCCTGCGTTCGGGTCCAGCTCTTTGGTCATGTCTTCCAGCAGCTTGTTCACCACCGGTACTGCTGGTTCCAGGCTCTGCTGGGTCAGCTGTGCCGACTGCTGAGTGACCTTGGGCATTTCACGCAGCACTTTCTTGCCCAGCGGCGATTCGTAGAACTTGACCAGGTCCTTCAGCTCCTGCTCGGTGAAGGTGCGGGTGTACAGGTCGACCATCTTCGGCTTCAGCTTGTTCCAGCCGATGGCGTTGTCCAGCGCGGCATTGGCCTTGGCCTGGTAGCTTTCCAGTACGGGCTGCTTGGCGGCCGGGGCCTTGGTCTGGCCGAAACGCTGGGCGAACATCTGCTGCACTTGCATGTACACCGGGGTGCCCAGCTTGTCGGCGTTGGCCAGGGTCAGGAATTTCTCGGCAGCAGCGTTGTGGCTGGCGGTGGCAGCGAGTACCTGGCCGCTGGCGCAAACCAGGGCAACGGCGGCACAAAGGACACGGAGACGGGTCATTGCATTTCCTTCAAAGAGAGGGAGGCGGGCACCTCAGAGTAGAGCATTCTGCGCCGTGGTGGCGATGTGCTCAAGTGGCACGACGAGCGACGGAACCGCTCGGTCGAATCAGGGCCTAAACTGCGATTTCGAACTACACAGGAGTGAGTACAGAATGAGCCGTATCGAGACAGACAGCCTGGGCCCGGTCGAAGTTCCGGAGGACGCCTACTGGGGTGCGCAGACCCAGCGTTCGCTGATCAACTTCGCCATTGGCAAGGAACGCATGCCCCTCGCGGTATTGCACGCCCTGGCACTGATCAAGAAGGCCGCGGCGCGCGTCAACGACCGCAATGGCGACCTGCCGGCCGACATCGCCCGGCTGATCGAACAGGCCGCCGATGAAGTACTGGATGGCCAGCACGACGATCAGTTCCCGCTCGTCGTCTGGCAGACGGGCAGTGGCACCCAGAGCAACATGAACGTCAACGAGGTGATCGCCGGACGCGCCAACGAACTGGCCGGCAAAGGCCGTGGCGGCAAGGCGCCAGTACATCCCAATGACCACGTCAACCGCTCGCAGAGCTCCAACGACTGCTTCCCCACCGCCATGCACATTGCGGCAGCCCAGGCGGTGCATGAAAAGCTGCTGCCGGCCGTCACTGAACTGTCTTCGGGGCTGGCCGAGCTGTCGATGCGTCACCACAAGCTGGTAAAAACCGGCCGCACGCACATGATGGACGCCACGCCGATTACCTTCGGCCAGGAAGTGTCGGCCTTCGTCGCCCAGCTCGATTACGCCCAGCGCGCTATCCGCGCCACCCTGCCGGCGGTGTGCGAGCTGGCTCAGGGCGGCACTGCCGTGGGTACCGGGCTCAACGCCCCGCAGGGGTTTGCCGAGGCCATCGCGGCCGAGCTGGCGGCGCTGTCCGGCCTGCCGTTCATCACTGCACCCAACAAGTTCGCCGCCCTCGCCGGCCACGAGCCGCTGACCAGCCTGGCGGGGGCCCTGAAGACCCTGGCCGTGGCCCTGATGAAAATCGCCAACGACCTGCGCCTGCTGGGGTCCGGCCCGCGCGCCGGGCTGGCCGAGGTGCGCCTGCCAGCCAACGAGCCGGGCAGCTCGATCATGCCGGGCAAGGTCAACCCTACCCAGTGCGAAGCGCTGTCGATGCTGGCCTGCCAGGTACTGGGCAACGACGCGGCCATCGGCTTTGCCGCCAGCCAGGGGCATTTGCAGTTGAATGTGTTCAAGCCGGTGATCATCCATAACCTGCTGCAATCCATCGAATTGCTGGCCGATGGTTGCCGCAACTTCCAGCAGCATTGCGTGGCGGGTATCGAGCCGGATGCGGAGCAGATGGCCGCGCACCTGGAGCGCGGGTTGATGCTGGTGACGGCGCTGAACCCGCATATCGGCTATGACAAGGCGGCAGAAATTGCCAAGAAGGCTTACAGCGAGGGCACGACCTTGCGCGAGGCGGCCTTGGCGTTGAAGTACCTGACCAATGAGCAGTTCGACCAGTGGGTGCGGCCAGAGAACATGCTGGCACCGGGCGGCAAGGGTTGACTGCTCTGTAGCCTGTACCGGCCCTTTCGCGGGTAAACCCGCTCCTACACCGAGATGATCCATTGTAGGAGGGGGTTTACCCGCGAAAGGGCCGGTACAGGCAATCGACAGACCTAGGCCAACCGCGCCCTGCGGGCCCGCCAACCCGCCATCAGCGAGGGCCCCAGCGCCACCAGCGCCGAACCGAACACTACCGTGACCGCCCCCACATAGCCCAGGGCGTTGATGTCCTCGGCATGCACATACTCAGGCCAAACCAACGCCGCCAGCGCCACCGCAACGAAGGTCACCAGCGGGGTCAGCGCCAGCGTGGCACTAACCCGCGACGCCTCCCAGTGCGCCAGTGCTTCGGCAAACGCGCCGTATGCCACCAGGGTATTCAGGCAACAGGCCAGCAGCAGCCAGCCTTGCACCGGGGTCAGTTGCAAGGCCTCCAGCGGGTGCACCCAAGGTGTCAGCAGCGCAGCGCAGCTGAGGTAGATCACCATCATCACCTGCTGCGAGTGCCACACGGTCAGCAACTGCTTTTGGCTCAGGGCGTAGAACACCCAGATACTGGTCGCCAGCAAGATGGTCAACACGCCGGTGGTGTAGGTACCCAGTGAAGTCAGCAGCTCTTCCAGGCGCTGGTTGAAGAACAGGCCAAACCCTGCCAGCAGCACCAACAGGCCCATGCCCTGCCCCACACTGAAGCGCTCGCGGAACACGAACACGCTGGCCACCAGCAACAGCACCGGGCCGATCTGTACCACCAGTTGTGCGGTGCCGGGGCTAAGCAGTTTGAGACCGATCAGGTAGAGCACGTAGTTGCCCATCAGGCCGAGCACCGCAACCAGCACCAGGCCCTTGCCCCTGGGCGCCAGCTTGCGTATGGACGGCAAACGCCGCTGAGCCGCCAACCAGGCGAACAGCAGGCCGCCGGAGACCAGCAGGCGGTACCAGGTGACAGTGATCGGGTCGACCACTTGCAGTACCTGCTTGAGCTTGATCGGCAGGATGCCCCAGAGCAGCGCTGTCAGAAGTGCCAGGAACAGTCCATAGCCCCAGCGGCCAGAAGTGGTGTGCATAAAATCCTCGATCAAGCCCGTGGTGGGGGTTGTTGAATTCTACGGGGTTGGAGGACGGAGACGGTGGAGAGTGCCGAGAAAAGAATTCATCAGGTCATTCTTTTGGGGCATGGCTGGGGGAGGTGTTGCCTGTACTGACCTCTTCGCGGGTAAACCCGCTCCTACAGGAGCGTGAGCTGCGCCCCGGTGTTGGATTTTTTGTCCAACATCCGAGGCGCAGTTCAGCGGCGATCCGTCGTAGGAGCGGGTTTACCCGAGAAAGGGCCAGAACAGGCAACATCACCTTCGGCTATTTCTTGTGCTTGGCAAACGCCGCCTCAAGCGCCTGATTGATGGTGCGCACCACCTTCACCCGCGCCCAGCGCTTGTCATTGGCCTCCACCAGCGTCCAAGGGGCAATCTCGCTGCTGGTGCGGTCGACCATGTCGCCCACCGCCTGGGAGTATTCGTCCCACTTGTCGCGGTTGCGCCAGTCATCCTCGGTGATCTTGTAGCGTTTGAACGGAATTTGCTCACGCTCTTCGAAGCGCTCCAGTTGGGTCTGCTGGTCGATCGCCAGCCAGAACTTGACCACCACCACGCCGGCATCCACCAACTGCTCTTCAAAGTCGTTGATCTCGCTGTAGGCACGCATCCAGTCAGCGGGGCTGCAGAAGCCTTCCACCCGCTCCACCAGCACCCGGCCATACCAGGAACGGTCGAAGATGGTGAACTTGCCCCGTGCCGGGATGTGCCGCCAGAACCGCCACAGGTACGGCTGGGCGCGCTCTTCTTCGGTAGGCGCGGCAATCGGCACGATACGGTACTGTCGCGGGTCCAGCGCCGCCGCCACGCGGCGGATGGCGCCCCCCTTGCCAGCGGCGTCGTTGCCTTCGAACACCGCCACCAGGGCGTGCCGGCGCATGCGCTTGTCACGCAACAGGCCGGCCAGACGGGCCTGTTCGGTGATCAACTGTTCCTGATAGTCGACCTTGTCCAGGCGCAATGTCATGTCCAGGGCGCCAAGCAGGCTGCGGTCGTCGATGCTGCGGCCCAATGGAGCCACGTTGCCCTGGTGCTTGCCCTTGGGGTTGTTGGCCAGCGCGGCTTGCAGGCTTTCCAGCAGAATACGCCCGACCGCCAGGCTGCGGTAATTCGGGTCTACCCCTTCGATGATGTGCCATGGCGCATAGTCGCGGCTGGTGCGGCGCAGCACGCGCTCGCCAAAGCGCACGAAGCGGTCGTAGGTTTGCGACTGCTGCCAATCCAGCGGGCTGATCTTCCAGCTGTGCAGCGGATCGTCCTTGAGCGATTTCAGCCGTGCCTTCATCTGCTTCTTGGACAGGTGGAACCAGAACTTGATGATCAGCGCACCTTCATCGCAAAGCATCTCTTCCAGGCGTTCGGCACCGGTAATGGCCTGATCGAGCACGGCATCCTTGAACACCCCATGCACCCGCCCCTGCAGCATCTGGCTGTACCAGTTGCCAAAGAACACACCCATTCGCCCCTTGGGTGGCAAGGCCCGCCAATAGCGCCAGGCGGGTGGGCGGGCCAGCTCTTCGTCGGTCTGCTGGTCGAAGGTGAGCACATCGATCATGCGCGGGTCCATCCACTCGTTGAGCAGTTTTACCGTCTCACCCTTGCCGGCGCCTTCAATGCCGTTGATCAGCACGATCACCGGAAAACGCGCCTGCTGCTTGAGTTCGTACTGGGCTTCGAGCAGGGCCTCGCGTAAAGCGGGTACCTCGGCGTCGTAAGCCTCCTTGTCGATGCTGTGGCCGATTTCGGCAGATTCGAACATGCACTGGCTCCTTCAATGGATAAGCAAGACTAGCGGATTTCATTTCGGCCTGTATTGACCTCTTCACCAATGAACGCGCTCCCACAGCTCAGCCGGATGGCATAAAATCCCGCCATCCGCTGCAACCGAGCCAACCATGCCCACCCTCCTCCAGCACGCCCAGATCGACTGGGACGACCAGGGCCGCCCCCATTCGCGGCACTATGACGACGTCTATTTCGCAGTCAACGAAGGCATCGAAGAAACCAAGCACGTGTTCCTCGGCCAGACCCGCCTGGCCGAGCGTTTTGCCAACCTGGCGCCGCACGCCTGCACGGTGATCGGCGAAACCGGTTTTGGCACCGGCATGAATTTTTTCTGCGCCTGGCAGCTGTTCGACCAACACGCACACAGCGACGCGCGCCTGCACTTCGTCAGCGTCGAGAAGTACCCCCTCGACCACGCCGACATGGCCCGCGCAGTGCGCCTGTGGCCTGAACTGGCCGCCTATACCGAGCCGCTGCTGGAGCAATACGTGGCGGTGCACCCGGGCTTTCAACAGTTCACCTTCGCCGGTGGCAGGGTCACCCTGACCCTGTTGATCGGCGATGTGCTGGAACAGCTGCCGCAACTCGATGCACAGATCGATGTGTGGTTCCTCGACGGCTTCGCCCCCGCCAAGAACCCCGACATGTGGACCCCGGAGCTGTTTGCGCAACTGGCGCGGCTATCGCATCCGGGCACGGTGCTGGGTACCTTCACCACCACCGGCTGGGTACGCCGCAGCCTGGTCGAAGCCGGCTTCGCCATGAAGAAGGTGCCAGGCATCGGCAAGAAGTGGGAGGTGATGAGCGGCGCCTACGTCGGCCCCCTGCCCGGCCCATGCGCGCCTTGGTACGCGCGCCCCGCTGTTACACAGGGGCCGCGCGAGGCGCTGGTGATCGGTGCCGGACTTGCCGGCAGCAGCAGCGCCGCCAGCCTGGCCCGGCGCGGCTGGCAGGTAACCGTGCTGGAGCGCCACGAAGCCCCCGCCCAGGAGGCTTCGGGCAACCCGCAAGGGGTGCTGTACCTCAAGCTGTCTGCCCACGGCACCGCGCTGTCGCAGATGATCCTGTCCGGGTTCGGCTACACCCGGCGCCAGCTGCAGCGCTTGCAGCGTGGCCGGGACTGGGATGCCTGCGGGGTGTTGCAACTGGCCTTCGACAGCAAGGAGGCCGAACGCCAGGGCAAGCTGGCTGCCGCCTTCGACCATGGCTTGCTGCACTGCCTGGCCCGCGCCGAGGCCGAAGCCATCGCCGGCGTGGCGTTGCCTGGCGGCGGGTTGTTCTACCCCGAAGGTGGCTGGGTGCACCCGCCGGCGCTGTGCCAACAGCAGTTGCAGCACCCTGGTATTCGCGTGGTGACCCACCAGGAAGTACTCGAACTGCGCAAAGTGGATGAACAGTGGCAAGCCTGGGCTGGCGACCAGCTGTTAGCCCGCGCTCCAGTGGTGGTCCTGGCCGGCGCGGCGGATGTGCTGCGCTTCGAACCTTGCGCGCAGTTACCACTCAAGCGCATCCGCGGGCAGATCACCCGCTTGCCGGCCACCGCCAGCAGCCAGGCACTGCGCACCGTAGTGTGCGCCGAAGGCTATGTGGCACCGCCGCGCGAGGGTGAACATACACTGGGGGCCAGTTTTGACTTTCATAGCGAAGACCTTGCGCCGACGGTGGCCGAGCACCAGGGCAACCTGGCGCTGCTGGACGAAATTTCCGTCGATCTGGCGCAACGGCTGGCTGTGGCTGAGCGGGACCCCGAGCAATTGCAGGGACGTGCTGCGTTCCGTTGCACCAGCCCGGATTACCTGCCGATCGTCGGGCCCATCGCCGACGCGCAGGCGTTTGCCGAAGCCTACGCAGTACTGGGCCGGGATGCGCGGCAAGTACCGGATGTGCCCTGCCCTTGGCTGGGCGGGTTGTATGTGAACAGCGGGCATGGCTCACGCGGGTTGATAACAGCGCCGTTGAGTGGCGAGCTGGTGGCGGCCTGGGTATGTGGGGAACCGCTGCCATTGCCGCGGGCAGTGGCGGAGGCTTGCCATCCGAACCGGTTTGGATTGCGCCGGTTGATCCGGGGGAAATGATTGCAGCGGGTTGCCTGCCCGGCCACATATAACCAAACATTCTAAAACTCTCGAAATGCACATAGGTCAGTTCCTTAAGGTGCCCTAATCCGGGGCATCACCTCCCCAACGGAAAAACCGGTAAGGACTTATGTGCGGATTAGCAGGAGAGTTACGTTTCACCCCCATCGACCAAGCCCCTCGCCCAGCCGACCTGGCTGCGGTAGAGCGCATTACCCATCACCTGGCCCCGCGAGGCCCGGATGCCTGGGGCTTCCATAGCCAGGGCCCGATCGCCCTGGGCCACCGTCGCCTGAAGATCATGGACCTGTCCGACGGCTCGGCGCAGCCGATGGTCGACAATACGCTGGGCCTGTCACTGGCCTTCAACGGTGCCATCTACAACTTCCCCGAACTGCGCGAGGAATTGCAGGCGCTGGGCTACAGCTTCTGGTCCGACGGCGACACCGAGGTGCTGCTCAAGGGCTACCACGCCTGGGGCGCGGCGCTGCTGCCCAAGCTCAACGGCATGTTTGCCCTGGCCATCTGGGAGCGCGACAACCAGCGCCTGTTCCTGGCCCGCGACCGCCTGGGCGTCAAACCCCTGTACCTATCGCGCAACGGCGAGCGCCTGCGCTTTGCTTCGACCCTGCCGGCACTGCTCAAGGGCGGCGACATCGACCCGATGCTCGACCCGGTGGCCCTCAACCACTACCTGAACTTCCACGCCGTGGTACCGGCACCGCGCACTCTGCTGGCCAACGTGCAGAAGCTGGAGCCTGGCACCTGGATGCGCATCGACCGGCATGGCGAAGTGGAACGCCAGGTCTGGTGGCAACTGCACTACGGCCCCCACCCCGACGAGCGTGAACTGGACCTGGAAGGCTGGACCACCCGCGTGCTCGACGCCACCCGCGACGCCGTAGCAATCCGCCAACGGGCAGCCGTCGATGTGGGTGTGTTGCTGTCCGGCGGCGTCGACTCCAGCCTGCTGGTCGGCTTGCTGCGCGAAGTGGGCGTTGACGACCTGTCGACCTTCTCCATCGGCTTTGAAGATGCCGGCGGCGAGCGCGGCGACGAGTTCCAGTATTCGGACCTGATCGCCAAACACTACGGCACCCGTCACCACCAGTTGCGCATCGCCGAACACGAAATTATCGACCAACTGCCGGCCGCCTTCCGCGCCATGAGCGAACCAATGGTCAGCCACGACTGCATCGCCTTCTACCTGCTGTCGCGGGAAGTGGCCAAGCACTGCAAAGGCGTACAGAGCGGCCAGGGTGCCGATGAGCTGTTCGCCGGTTACCACTGGTACCCGCAGGTGGACGGCGCCGACGATGCCTATGCGGCCTACCGTGACGCCTTCTTCGACCGCAGCCACGCCGAATACCGCGACACCGTACAGGCCCCCTGGCTGCTGGAAACCGACGCTGCCGGCGACTTCGTGCGCGAACACTTCGCGCGCCCCGGCGCACCGGCTGCCGTGGACAAGGCCCTGCGCCTGGACAGCACCGTGATGCTGGTCGATGACCCGGTCAAGCGAGTGGACAACATGACCATGGCCTGGGGCCTGGAGGCACGTACGCCTTTCCTCGACTACCGCCTGGTGGAGCTGTCGGCGCGCATCCCGGCGCGCTTCAAGCTGCCCGATGGCGGCAAGCAGGTGCTCAAGCAGGCAGCGCGACGGGTGATCCCGCATGAGGTGATCGACCGCAAGAAGGGTTACTTCCCGGTACCGGGCCTGAAGCATCTGGAAGGTGCCACGTTGGGCTGGGTACGCGAACTGTTGACCGACTCCAGCCAGGACCGAGGGTTGTTCAACCCGGCCATGCTCGACCGCCTGCTGAGCAACCCACACGGCCAGCTGACGCCATTGCGCGGTTCCAAGCTATGGCAACTGGCGGCGCTTAACCTGTGGCTGAGCGAACAAGGAATCTGACCGATGAAAGCCCATGAAATCGCTTATGGTCAGCGCCTGCTGCGCGGCCAGACGCCGTCCTACGAGCGCCTGCAAGCGCGCCTGGCCGGCGACGGCAGCCAGCCCCATGACCAACCGCGTGCCGTGCACTGCGGCTGGGGCCGGCTGCTGATAGGCCACACCTACCCCGACCCGGCTTCCCTGGCCGAGGATCTGCTGGACGAGCACCCGGGCGAACGCGATATCGCCCTGTACGTGGCCGCACCGCAGCAGGTGCTGGCCCAGGCCCCCCAGCAGCTGTTCCTCGACCCGTCCGACACCCTGCGCCTGTGGTTCACCGACTACCGCCCGGCGCAGCGGGTATTTCGCGGCTTCCGCGTGCGCCGGGCACAGAACCCCGCCGACTGGCAGGCGATCAACACGCTGTACCAGGCGCGCGGGATGCTCCCCGTTGACGCCGAGCTGCTTACCCCCCGGCACCTGGGTGGCCCGGTGTACTGGCTGGCGGAAGACGAAGACAGCGGCGCGATTATCGGCAGCGTCATGGGCCTGAACCACACCAAGGCGTTCGATGACCCCGAGCATGGCAGCAGCCTGTGGTGCCTGGCGGTGGACCCGCACTGCACACGCCCCGGCGTGGGTGAAGTGCTGGTGCGCCACCTGATCGAACACTTCATGAGCCGTGGCCTGGCCTACCTGGACCTGTCAGTGCTGCACGACAACCGCCAGGCCAAGCGCCTGTACCAGAAACTGGGTTTTCGCAACCTGCCCACCTTCGCAGTCAAGCGCAAGAACGGTATCAACGAGCAACTGTTCCTCGGGCCTGGCCCGCAAGCCGACCTCAACCCCTACGCTCGCATCATCGTCGACGAGGCCCTGCGCCGGGGCATCGAAGTGCAGGTGGACGACGCCGCTGGCGGCCTGTTCACCCTGAGCCTGGGCGGGCGGCGCATTCGCTGCCGGGAATCGCTCAGCGACCTGACCAGTGCCGTGACCATGACCCTGTGCCAGGACAAACGCCTGACCCAGCACGCGCTGCACAACGCCGGACTGCAGGTGCCCGCGCAACAGCTGGCGGGCAATGCCGATGACAACCTGGCGTTTCTCGAAGAGCATGGCGCGGTGGTGGTCAAGCCGGTCGATGGCGAGCAAGGCCAGGGCGTGGCGGTGAACCTGACCTGCATCGACGACATCACCCGTGCCGTGGCGCATGCCCGCCAGTTCGACAGCCGCGTGCTGCTGGAAAGCTTTCATGCCGGGTTCGACCTGCGCATCGTGGTGATCGGCTACGAAGTGGTGGCCGCCGCCATTCGCCACCCGGCGCAGGTGCTGGGCGACGGTAAGCACAGCGTGCGCCAGTTGATCGAAGCCCAGAGCCGTCGCCGCCAGGCCGCCACCGGTGGCGAAAGCCGCATTCCGCTGGACGACGAAACCGAGCGCACCTTGCGCGCAGCGGGCGTTGGCTATGACGACGTGTTGCCGGCCGGCCAGCGCCTGGCCGTGCGGCGCACGGCCAACCTGCACACCGGCGGCACCTTGGAAGACGTCACCGAACGCCTGCACCCGGTGCTGGCCGATGCTGCCGTGCGGGCGGCACGGGCACTGGAAATTCCGGTGGTTGGGCTGGACTTCATGGTGCGCGATGCCGGGCAGCCGGAGTACGTGATCATCGAGGCCAACGAACGTGCTGGCCTGGCCAACCATGAACCGCAGCCCACGGCCGAGCGTTTTATTGACCTGCTGTTTCCCCATAGCCGGCCTTTGGCGTAAACCCGTGCCGGCCTCTTCGCGGGCAAGCCCGCTCCCACAGGGATATCACCGCCCTTGAAGGTTGCGCTGTACCTGTAGGAGCGGGTTCACCCGCGAAGGCAGCGCTGTACCTGTAGGAGCGGGTCACCCGCGAAGGCAGCGCTGTACCTGTAGGAGCGGGTCACCCGCGAAGGCAGCGCTGTACCTGTAGGAGCGGGTTCACCCGCGAAGAGGCCGGCACAGGATTAAAGGAGTCCCCAACCATGTCCGAGCAATACCCCGAACCCGATCTCGACTACCTCAAACGCGTGCTGCTGGAAATGCTCGCAATCCCCAGCCCCACCGGCTTCACCGACACCATCGTGCGCTACGTGGCCGAACGCCTTGACGAACTGGGCATCCCCTTCGAGCTGACGCGCCGCGGCACCATTCGCGCCACCCTCAAAGGCCGGCAGGCCACCCCCGACCGCGCCGTTTCTGCCCACCTGGATACCATCGGCGCCAGCGTACGTCAGTTGCAGGACAATGGCCGCCTGGCCCTGGCGCCCGTCGGCTGCTGGTCCAGCCGTTTTGCCGAGGGCAGCCGGGTTAGCGTGTTCACCGATACCGGAGTATTCCGTGGCAGCGTGCTACCACTGATGGCCAGCGGGCATGCCTTCAACACGGCCATCGACCAGATGCCGATCAGCTGGGACCACGTGGAAGTGCGCCTGGACGCCTACTGCGCCACGCGCGCCGACTGTGAGGCACTGGGCGTGAGCATTGGTGATTTCGTGGCCTTCGACCCCTTGCCCGAGTTCACCGAAAGCGGCCACATCAGCGCCCGTCACCTGGACGACAAGGCTGGCGTAGCGGCATTGCTGGCGGCACTGAAGGCTGTGGTGGAAAGCGGCCGCCAGCCACTGATCGACTGCCACCCGCTGTTCACCATCACCGAGGAGACCGGCTCGGGTGCAGCCGGCGCCCTGCCCTGGGACGTCAGCGAGTTCGTCGGCATCGACATCGCCCCGGTGGCGCCTGGGCAGGCTTCCAGCGAGCATGCGGTCAGTGTGGCCATGCAGGACTCGTCGGGGCCTTACGACTACCACCTGTCCCGGCACCTGCTGAAACTGGCCGGCGACCATGACCTGCCGGTGCGGCGCGACCTGTTCCGCTATTACTTCAGCGATGCCCATTCGGCGGTGACTGCCGGGCACGATATTCGTACCGCGCTGGTGGCCTTTGGTTGCGATGCCACCCATGGTTACGAGCGCACCCATATCGACAGCCTGGCAGCGCTGAGCCGGTTGTTGTCAGCCTACCTGCTGAGCCCGCCAGTGTTTGCCAGCGACTCGCAGCCGGCCAATGCATCGCTTGAGCGCTTCAGCCACCAGCTGGAGCATGATGCGCAGATGGAGAGCGACACGCGGGTACCGGCCGTGGACAGCCTGGTCGGAAACAAAGGCTAAACGCACTTGGGGCTGCAAAGCGGCCCCAACACCTCGAATGTTTCGCGTAGCATGCCCATACCTATTTCAGACACCGCCCGACCATGCTGATCCCCTACGACCAATTGCAAGCCGAAACCCTGACCCGCCTGATCGAGGACTTCGTCACCCGCGACGGCACTGACAACGGCGACGACACCCCGCTGGAAACCCGCGTGCTGCGGGTACGCCAGGCATTGGCCAAAGGCCAGGCTTTCATCCTGTTCGACCTGGAAAGCCAGCAATGCCAGTTACTGGCCAAGCATGATGTGCCCCGCGAGCTGCTCGAATAGCAGGTCAGGCCTCTTCAGGCCTTGCTCTGCTTGGACGCCTTGATGCGCTTGTGAACTTCGGCTCGATGCACCGGCACCTGACGCGGAGCATCCACACCAAAGCGCACCACGCCGTCCCGGGTCTCCACCACGACGATCCGGATGTCATCGCCAATCATGATGACTTCCCCAACTTCGCGCCCAATTACCAGCATGTTCCGATCCTCCTGCGAAAGGGAAAACCGGAGCCTGCCCCGTAGGTATTCAGCTACTCAATAGCTCCACTGTGATTCAGAAAGCCCTTACACTTTTGAGTAACTTCCCCTACAGACCAATCATCGCGACGGGGCTTTTGCCCGCATTTTCACCGCCATGTCGGCCATCTCGTCATACAGCCGCTCAGGGGCCTGGCGTTTCAGTTGCCAGGCCTGGCGTCCTGCCTCATGAGGCAGGATGAGGAACTCGCCTGCAGCGACCTGCTGATGGATATAGTCGGCAATGTCCGCCGCACTGATCGGCGAACCTTCGAGCAGCTTGCCCACCTGCGCCTTCATCGCCGGGTTCGGCCCGCGGAACGAGTCCAGCAGGTTGGTCTGGAAGAACGACGGGCACACCACGTGCACCGCCACCTCCACCTGGCGCAACTCCACCAGCAGGCTTTCCGACAAGGCCAGCACACCGGCCTTGGCCACGTTGTAGTTGCTCATGCCCGGGCCCTGCATCAGTGCGGCCATCGAGGCGACGTTGATAATGCGCCCCTTGCTGCGCTCCAGCAGCGGCAGGAAGGCCTTGCAGCCCTTGACCACGCCCATCAGATTGACCGCGATCTGCCAGTCCCAGTCTTCCAGCGTCAGTTCGGCGAAGAACCCGCCCGAAGCGACGCCGGCGTTGTTGACGATCACATCGACCCCACCGAACTTCTCTTCGCAGGCTTGGGCCAGGGCCGTCAGCTGGCTATAGTCGCGCACATCGCAGCGCTGGACGAAGCCGTCGCCACCGGCCTGGCGAACCTGCTCCAGCGTTTCGCGCAGGCCGGTTTCGTTGACATCGGCCAATGCCAGGCGCCAGCCCTCACGGGCCCAGCGCAGGGCGATCTCGCGGCCGAGGCCAGACCCGGCGCCGGTGATCATGATGCGTTTTTGCATGGTCGCAGGCCTTGTTTTGACAGGGAGTCCGGTGAGTCTAATCAAGGCGTCGCCATCCGGGAGGATTCATCAGGGCAGTGAATGGGCGGGCATGATTGGGTAGACGGCTGCACGGGGATGGAATCTTTACCAACCCGCACCGGTCCGAATTATCGAGAGGCCAGCATTCTCAGGCTCTTGCCCCCTAATCACGCAAGGACTTTGACATGACCACGATCCTTATCATCATCCTGATTCTGCTGCTGATCGGTGGCTTACCGGTCTTCCCCCACTCGCGCAGCTGGGGCTATGGCCCTTCCGGCATAATCGGCGTGGTGTTGGTGATTCTGTTGGTATTACTGTTGCTTGGGATGATATGACGCGCTGCGGATAGCCACTTCAAACAGTCACTTGAGGTGAATGGCAAGCGGGTCGCAACACCCGGTTGCCATTTACAGGTTCGCGTCGAACACCATTGTCACGACGGCCTGATACTCGATACCAGGCAACATGTCCTGATCCCGGGTGTGGCCGCGAGGGTACACATGAAAATGCAACTGCCCTTGGCTGCCGGTCACACCCTCTGGCGGGACTTGAAGGCTCATGGCGTTCTCAACTCCGCCAAAGGACATTGCCTGACGATAGAGCGTACGGCCATTGTAGGAAACCCCAGGCAAGGTCATGGCCAGGTGCAGCGGTATGCCATGGCCTTTGGCCGACCGTAGATTGCACGTGCTATCCAGCCCGGTGCTGCACAGCGCCCAGACGTTGAATGGCCCACTGGCAGTCAGGCTGAAGCCCACGTCTTTTTCCAGTTTCTCTGCCACACCCCGCCCTCGGCTACCATGCCCGTGCGTTTGCTGCGGCACCAGTATCACCTGCTCGGAACCCGGCTCAAAACGCACCTCAAGGTCATGCACCACCTCCAGTTCGACGTTGATCGCCACTGAATCGGCCGTGAGCCCGGCGACCGTTCGGCTCGAACCCAGGCCAATATCCCTGTCGGGGCCTATCGAATAGACCACGCGCCCGCGGTACACGCCCGACTTCAAGCTCGCCGGCAAAGGCGTCTTCAGCCTGTAGCCCAGCGTAAGGTGACTCACATGGTAAGTGCTCGCATTTGCCGCGTTGAGGTTGGCCCAGCACCCGTTGCTGGCTGGCGACCACAGAAACAGGCGATGCGCCGCGCTCGCCAACGCAACCTGGCAACCACTCGAGTCCAGGCCCGTGCGCGCCGTAAGCGTAGGTGCCCCATCGTCCGAAGTTACCGCACCGCCCAGGTGGGTAATGGCAAAGTCCATGCTGACTTGCTCGCCGGTCTTGTCACGGACCATCATTAGCGCAGTTGGCTGGACAGGGGCCGAGAGGTAGAAGCCATCGGTGCCTTCGCCATCGACTGTTTTCGAGTATTCGACCCCCACATCCAGCAGATCCTGCAGCGGATCGCCACAAAGCTGCGGCAACTGAGTACAGACAGGTGACGACCGGGGTGTCAGGTTTTCAAATTGCCGGGTCTCGCCGCGGTAACGCAGCTTGAGCGTAATGTCGGCCGCTTGCGCCCACGACGAACCCAACACGCCCGACAGCAGTACCAGCATTGCACACTTGCGAAACATGCCTCTACCTCTCACTCTGCCTTGAAGTTCATGGCTTTGCGCGCATCGCCTTCCACCAGTTCGAAGCGATATTCAACACCGGGCTTCTCGACGAACTCGCGCGTACGCCCGGGGCGAAGATGGTGCTTGGCCGGAGGATCACACTCGTCCTCGACCAGCACACAGGCCTCGACGTTGTCGAGCAGCACCGTCGCATTGCCCTCGTTGCGCACGGTCCATTTCCCCCCGGCGCGCTCAATCGAGGTCTGGTACCGCGTGGCAGCAGGCTTGGTAATCAAAATGGTGCCGTAGCCGGCCAGAAACTGCACACCGGCACTGAGTTCTTTGCGGTAAGCATCAAGCTCCGTTTCATCCAGTGCAAAGCTGTCATCCTGTTCCGGCACCACCGGGACGAAGCGCAGCCGGTAGTAACGCTCCTGGTTCCGTTCACCGCGATACAGCAACCGCACGGCCTGCATGCCGCGTGCCGGGATGATCATCCGCGCCGGGCTGGCAACAACGCTGCGCTGGTCAAAGGGCAGCTCATCGACTTCCACCTCACGGGGTTCGGCCTGGCCGTCGTAGACCAGCTCCAGCACGCTGACCTTGACGAACGCAGTACTGTCCCCCCGGTTGTAGATGCGTTTGGCATAAGTGCCCTTGCCTGGCTCGAGGTAGTCATAGAGCGCGCCGACATCCAGCTGTGGCCCGGCCTGGGCAAACCACGGCAGCATCAGCGCAACGAACAACAAGGGTGACAAGTGAAATGTGAACCTGTGCATCTTCAACCTCTGTTTACTCAACATCCAATCCATCGACCCGGGTATCGGGCCCTCTACAGCGTCATGCCGAAAGCCGGCTCAGCCCACACTGGGCACACACCGCTGATCACCCACGATCAGCAGGTCATCCTCGCGATCAAAGTTGTCCGGCGTTAATGTCAGAAGGCAGTTGCCTGCCGTGCCATGGCGAATTTCCAGGGTGGGCCGTGACTCACTCATTTCCACGTTGAAATAGCCATCCGCCTCGACAACCGTGCGCCCGGCATCATTGACCACATGCGCGCCGTGCAGTGGCTGGCCTTGCCCGTCGAGCAGCCGGCCAAACACAGTCACCGTTCGCATGACCTTCACCGAGTGATACCCCACCCCACCGCGGTTGAGGTGATAGTCCACAGCGAGGGGTTGGATCTGTGCTGGCGGCACGTCCTTGGTGTCGAAGTCGAAGCGCACATGGCCAGACTTGAACGCCGTCACCGGCACGATATTGCGCCCGGGGTGCAGCACTGCACTCATGCCCTGGCCATCGTTGGCGCGTAGCTTCACACCGTGCAGATCGCTTTCGACATCGATGATCAAGCCGGCTTCGAGCGGCAGGTTGCTGCCTCCCATGGCCAGCTTCCCCGCGCCCAGCGCCAGGGTGCTTTCCAGGTTGAGGCCACCGCTGAGGTTATTGTTGAAGGAAGACGTCTGTGCATATGCATCGCCCTGCAGTTCCTGACTGTGGAACCGCCCATTGGCCGCCAGGCTGGTGCCATAGCCATCGAGCGTCGCGCTGCCCCCCAGGCTGTGCACAGGGCCCAGGTCGACGTTCTGCCGATACCACAGCGAAGCGTAGGGGTCATTACCGCCCTCACGCGAGGCACGGCTACCCACATCGACCCCAAGCTGCCTGCCATCGCGCTCAAGCTTCATGCTTACAGCGACGTTAACGCCGCGGCTCCGCACACCAGCGCTGCTGCGCGTTCCAGGCCTGTCGAAGAGTGAAAGGCGAACACTGCTCTGATGCCCCCGCAGTTTTCCGTAGAACGCCCAGCTCAGGTCGGCACCCAGGCCGCTTGCCGAGCCCGCACTGTGTTCCAGGCGCAGTGTCGCTGAACTGCGCGAGGTTACCCGCTGGTTGATCGAAAAGGCGGTGCGGCTGCGCACCTGGCGCTGTGAAGTATCGTCGCGACCGCTACTGCCAGGCTCCAGCCAGGTCTGGTTGTGGCTCAGCAACAACGAGCCCCAAGGGTGGGTATAGGTCAACTGCAGATCGCCGCCGTTGCCCAGGCCCTGGGTCTGATTGAGGCTGGCGTAAAGCTTGAACCGTTCATGCACGTCCCAGTCCAGCGAGGTACCCAACTGCAGGTCAGCATCGACCTGTTGCACTGACAACCCCAGCACCGCAGAAGGATGCATCAGGTAGTTGGAAAGGGCACCGAACACCGGGCTCTGTTCACGATTGCCATCCGAGTTGCTCAGCAGCTCGACCTGCTGGCCCAGGTACAGGTTGTAGCGCCAGCGGTTATCCATGTTCTGCCACCGGCTGGGCTTGTAGATGGACACTTCGCTGCGCGAGGTCTCCAGGCCGTCTTCGAGCAAACGCAGCTCCACATCGTAGATGCCGCCGGGCAATATCCGCGTGTCGATCGCCTGCAAACCCGGCTGTACCGGCTGACTGTTGATCAGCGAACCATTGCGATAGATTTCGACGATACCCGGGCGGTTCGGCGTGACGTAGACCGGGATGGCGCTGGCTTGGCCATTGTCGACCAGCAGGCTGTCACTGCTGCCCAGCATCAAGCCAAGCGTGCTATCAGGGCGACGCCCCAGCAGCGCTGGCTGGCGCACCAGGCCTTGTGTGTCAGTGGAGAAGTAACCCAGCCGAAAGAAATGCGCTTCATGCAGGCTCTGCGCGTAAAGCTGGTTCATGCGGTAACGCATATCGCCTTGCTCAGCTGGGGTGCGTTCCACGCGTGCATCGGCAAGCGTCGTCCAGTTATGCAGGTTGCCCTGACCGAGCAGGCCGATTCTGCCCGTGGTCTGATTACCATCATTGACCAGGTTGAGCTGGTTACGCAGCAGCAACCCAGCGTCGCTCTGCTCCGGGAGGCGGTGGAAGAGCGTGTCCTGCTCCAGCTTCTCGGCATTGGACGTCAGCAATGACAACTGGGAATTGGCCAGGCTGTAATGGATAGCCTGCAACCCGTCCGGGCAGTTTTGCAGGCAGTCGCCCAGCATGCGCCCGCCCTCCAGGCGCTGTTGCCATAACTGCCTGAGTGTGGCCGGCTCTGCGCTCTGCTCAGTGTCGGTAAACGCCAGCAACTGCACACGGTTATCACGGCTCAGCACCACCATGGCATCGCCGAGGTAGCGCTGATCCAGCTCCACTCGCACGGCAAGCGGCACATCGAAAAAGTGCGCCTCGAAGTCTTCTGGCAAACGCCCGAATGTCTTCAGGTCAATGGCACTGGACGCGCGCTCGGCCAACACTTCGAGGGGTAAAAGGCAGGCAGCACCCAGCAGCCAGACAGCGAGTGCACGGCCGGGTGCAGCAAACTGGAACATGATTCAATCCACTTCAACACCTGCCTCGACACTGGTAGACATCCAGTAAGTTGAGGCAGGCGACTCTGCTTCAATCAAAGGCTGGTGGAAGAAGTTTCAAACAACACGCTCACTGTCCCGGTATACTCACCCTTCAAATAACCATTGTCGGGCTTTATGGCACTAAACGTAATGGGAAGTTCATTGCCGCCTTTAGCATCTTCCGCGCTCATGACCTCCGTGGGCGTCAACTCCAACTTTTTACCCCCAACAGAGATGACAAGATCAATCCGCTGGTCGGTTTGTGGGTCTTGCAGCGCTGCTGTGTGCAGCAGGTGGGCCTGAATAGCACCGACATCACTCTGTGCCGAGAACTTTTCACTGACCGCCTTGAAGTCTTCGCGCTCCGGCTCATATTCAAGCGTCACGCCTTTCTCCAGCCAGTCCCCTACGGGTGCCACTGAAAAATCATTCCCGGGAATGACCGCCGTCACTGAAATATTCTGGCTGATCGGCTCAGGGGCGGACGCGACAGCGGCACCGGCAAACAATGCAAGGAACGGGACAGCCAATACATAGGATTTCACATCAAACTTCCTTTAACGGTTGCACATCAAATAGCGGACACCCTGGGGCACCCGAATGAAATTGCGAATCAGGGCGCCCCTGTTTCAAACATCAAGGTGGCTTGCGTAGTGTAAGTACCAGGCATGCGAGTCGACGACGATTCCGACATCGGATAGAACCTGAATTGAATGCTTTTTCCCTGAGCAGCTTCAGCAGCACTGACGATTTCAACCGGCGCCGTGCCCATTTTTTTGCGATTCAACATGATGTGGTATCGACGGGGCGCTACCGCACCGCCCACCCGCGTGAACCGATACTCCGAACGGTCTGTTTTCGCGTAAATCGGGCCGTAGGTGCTTTTTACAAACACTTCTTTTTCAATTTGCTTGAAGACGCCCCGGTCCGGGTCATATTCAGCCTGAAGTACGTCTTCCCACCAATTGCCAACGGATGCCACCTGAAATTCAGGTACCGACACGACAGCCTGGACACTGATATCCTGCGGTATTTCCTTCGCCCCGGCAGTGCCCGCCACGCCAAGGAGAGCGAAGGTGATTAAACAGCGTAACTTCATTGAACATTCCCCAAATGTGCCGGCATCTATAGAGCAATTACGACATGAGGGAACTGTACGAGCAGGACATCAATGCGTATGTAGGGGATTTCTGACTTACTGCATGCAATAAAAAACGCCCCGACAGGCGGGGCGTTTTTTATTGCAACGCGTAAACGTTAGTGTGAGACCGCCCCGCTGGCACCCAGGCCAGTCTGCGAACGCACGAACTGCGGGAAGAACAACGCGCGCTCATCCTCAGCCGCCTTGGACTTGTCGGTGACCGAGAAGAACCAGATGCTGACGAAGGCAATGGCCATCGAGAACAGCGCCGGGTACTCGTACGGGTAGATTGCCTTCTCGTGGCCGAGAATCTGTACCCAGATGGTCGGGCCAAGGATCATCAGCGTCACCGCACTCACCAGACCCAGCCAGCCGCCGATCATGGCGCCGCGGGTGGTCAGCTTCTTCCAGTACATCGAAAGCAGCAGTACCGGGAAGTTGCAGCTGGCCGCAATGGAGAACGCCAGGCCGACCATGAAGGCGATGTTCTGCTTCTCGAACAGAATCCCCAGGCCGATCGCCAGTACACCCAAGGCGACAGTGGTGATCTTCGATACGCGGATCTCGTCCCTGTCGTTGGCTTTGCCCTTGCGCCAGACGCTGGCGTAAAGGTCGTGGGACACCGCCGAGGCACCGGCCAGGGTCAGGCCAGCCACCACCGCCAGGATGGTGGCAAAGGCCACCGCCGAGATGAAGCCGAGGAACACACTGCCACCCACCGCATTGGCCAGGTGCACCGCGGCCATGTTGTTACCGCCCAGCAGAGCGCCTGCGGCGTCCTTGAATTCCGGGTTGGTGCTGACCAGCAGGATCGCGCCAAAGCCAATGATGAAGGTGAGGATGTAGAAGTAGCCGATGAAGCCGGTGGCGTACAGCACGCTCTTGCGCGCTTCCTTGGCGTCACTGACGGTGAAGAAGCGCATCAGGATGTGCGGCAGGCCAGCAGTACCGAACATCAGTGCCAGGCCCAGGGAGAATGCCGAGATCGGGTCCTTGACCAGGCCGCCGGGGCTCATGATCGCCTCGCCCTTGGCGTGTACCTTGATGGCTTCGGAGAACAGCGTGTTGAAGTCAAAGCCCACGTGTTTCATGACCATCAGCGCCATGAAACTGGCACCGGACAGCAGCAGCACAGCCTTGATGATCTGTACCCAGGTGGTGGCCAGCATGCCGCCGAACAGCACGTACAGGCACATCAGGATACCCACCAGAATCACCGCTACATGGTAGTCCAGGCCGAACAGCAACTCGATCAGCTTGCCGGCGCCGACCATCTGTGCGATCAGGTAGAACGCCACCACCACCAGCGAACCGGAAGCCGACAGGGTACGGATTTCCTTTTGCCCGAGGCGGTACGAGGCCACGTCGGCGAAGGTGTACTTGCCCAGGTTGCGCAAGCGTTCGGCAATCAGGAAAAGAATGATCGGCCAGCCAACCAGGAAGCCGATCGAGTAGATCAGGCCGTCGTAACCCGAGGTGAACACCAGCGCGGAAATACCCAGGAACGAGGCGGCCGACATGTAGTCGCCAGCAATCGCGAGGCCGTTCTGGAAGCCGGTGATCTTGCCGCCGGCGGCGTAGTAGTCCGATGCCGACTTGTTGCGTTTGGAGGCCCAGTAAGTGATGCCGAGGGTGAAGGCGACGAAGGCCACGAACATGGCGATGGCGGAAACGTTCAGCGGTTGTTTCTGCACCTCGCCGGTCAGGGCATCGGCGGCCCACACGGCGGGTGCGAAGGCTCCGCAGGCCAATACGGCCAGGGCTTTGACTTGGCGAATCATTGTTGCGCCTCCTTCAGGATTTCCTTGTTCAGCTCATCGAATTCGCCGTTGGCGCGGCGCACGTAGATGGCGGTCAGGACGAATGCCGAAACGATCAGGCCGACGCCCAGGGGAATGCCCCAGGTAATCGATGACTCAGGACTGAGCTTGGCGCCCAGCACATGAGGACCGTAGGCGATCAGGAGGATGAAGGCGCAGTACAGGCCGAGCATGATCGCCGAGAGAATCCAGGCGAACCGTTCGCGTTTGGTGACCAGCTCCTTGAAACGGGGGCTGTTTTGTATCGAGAGGTAAATGCTGTCGTTCATTGTTTTTGTCCTAGCAGCACAGATACGGGATGGAACCCACACCCTTACTTTATGCTGCCGATGGACGCCAACCAGACGACCTTAGTCTTAGATGCAACGGTGTTTTACCGATTGCGTAACAAAGTAATGACCCGTTCGCGGGTAAACCCGATCCTGTAGGAGCGGGCTTACCCGCGAAGAAACCCTATTGGCCCTGGAAGGTGATTACTTGCCAGTCCACTCCTTCACACGATCAGGGTGCTTGGCAACCCAGTCCTTGGCGGCCGCTTCAGGCTTGGCCCCTTCCTGGATCGCCAGCATCACCTCGCCAATCTCGTCCTTGGACTGCCAGTTGAACTTCTTCAGGAACTCCGCCACTTCCGGTGCCTTGGTGGCCAGTTCCTTGCTGCCGATGCTGTTCACGGTTTCTGCCGCGCCATATACGCCTTTCGGGTCTTCGAGGAACTTCAGCTTCCACTTGGCGAACATCCAGTGCGGAACCCAACCGGTCACCGCAATCGACTGCTGCTTGGCATAGGCACGGCCCAGTTCCGCAGTCATCGCCGCACCCGAGCTGGCCTGCAACTTGTAACTGGTCAGGCCATAGTCCTTGATTGCCTGGTCGGTCTTGAGCATCACACCGGAGCCTGCGTCAATGCCGACAATCCTGTCCTTGAAGCTGTTATCGGTCTTGAGGTCGGCGATGCTCACTGCCTTGACGTACTCGGGGACGATCAGGCCAATCTTGGCGTCCTTGAAGTTCGGGCCGTAGTCGACCACGTTGTCCTTGTTCTTGGCCCAGTACTCACCATGGGTCACCGGCAACCAGGCCGACAACATGGCATCGAGCTTGCCAGTTGCCACACCCTGCCACATGATCCCCGTGGCCACGGCCTGCAACTTCACGTCGTAGCCGAGTTTTTGCTTGATTACTTCGGCGGCCACGTTGGTGGTCGCCACGCTGTCGGCCCAACCATCCACGTAACCAATGCTTACTTCTTTGGCCATAGCCTGTGCAGTGCTCATGGCCATTACCAGGGCGGTGCCCACACCCAGGAAACGTCGCATTTTCTTCAAAGTTGCCATCAAAGCATCCCCTCGTCAGGTCTTGGAGATTGCATCATCTTCCTGCAACACAAGTCGACCTGATCCAGCTGCGACCTGCACCCGCCCCATATGCGACAGCACTATGCCATTAGCGCCATCGGCCTACCTCGGCCTGCGCGATCCTTGCATGCCAAAGGTTTGGCGCCGGGCTACTATCTAACCTTTTGTGCCAGACGATGGACCGCCACATGCCCAGTTGTAGCCGCTTGTTATTGCCGTTGTACCTGCTTGCCTGCCTGCTGGCCCTGCTCGGGCTGGGGGCGCTCTGGTACGGGCTGGGCAAGCCTGTGCACCTGCCCGATGCGGCCAGCCCTGCACACAAGCTGCAATGCGCTTCGTACACGCCGTTTGACAAAGACCAGTCGCCTTACGACCAGCCGTTTCGCCTGCGCCCAGCGCGGATGGACGCCGACCTGGCGTTACTGGCCGAGCGGTTTCAGTGCATCCGTACCTATTCCATGAGCGGTCTTGAGGCAATCCCGGCGCTGGCACGCAAGCATGGGCTGAAGGTGATGCTGGGCGCCTGGGTGAACGCCCACCCGGCCGACACCGAGAAGGAAATCAACCTGCTGATCGCTGCTGCCAACGCCAACCCGGACGTGGTCAGCGCGGTGATCGTCGGCAATGAGACACTGTTGCGCAAGGAGGTGACGGGTGCCCACCTGGCCAAATTGATCGCGCGGGTGAAGCGCCAGGTCAAGGTGCCAGTGACCTACGCCGATGTCTGGGAGTTCTGGCTGCAGCACCCGCAGGTGGCCTCGGCAGTGGACTTCCTGACCATTCATCTGCTGCCCTACTGGGAGGACGATCCGCGTGGCATCGACGATGCCTTGGCCCACGTTGCCGATGTGCGCCGGGTGTTCGGCACACGCTTCGCGCCCAAGGACATACTGATTGGCGAAACCGGCTGGCCCAGCGAAGGCCGCCAACGCGAAACGGCGGTGCCCAGCCGGGTCAATGAGGCGCGCTTCATCCGTGGCTTCGTGGCCATGGCCGAGCGCAATGGCTGGCAATACAACCTGATCGAAGCCTTCGATCAGCCCTGGAAACGCGCCAATGAGGGCGCGGTGGGTGGTTACTGGGGGCTATACGACGCGGACCGGCAGGACAAGGGTGTGCTCGAAGGGCCAGTGAGCAACCTGCATGACTGGCCGCAGTGGTTGCTGGCCAGCGCCGTGCTGACGGTGATCATGCTGGTGCTGGCCGGGCGCCCCGCTACACCGATGGCCGCCTTGCTGCTGCCACTGCTGGCAGCGTTTGGCGCCGCTTGCCTGGGCCTGTGGGGCGAGTTGATGCGCACCCATGCGCGCTTCGCCGGGGAATGGTTGTGGGCACTGATGCTGGCCGGGCTTAACCTGCTGGTACTGGCCCATGCGTTGTTGGCGCTGGCGCGGCGGGCCGGCTGGCGTGAACGCTTGTTCGCCTGGCTGCAGGTGCGAGCCGGCTGGCTGTTGCTGGCGGCGGGCTTCGCTGCGGCGGTGAGCATGCTGACAATGGTGTTCGACCCGCGCTACCGCAACTTCCCCAGCGCGGCGCTGGCGTTGCCGGCGCTGGTGTATGTGCTGTGGCCGGTGCGGGCGCGGCGGGCGGAGGTGGCGTTGCTGGCGTTCATCGTGGGCGCCGGGGTGGCGCCGCAGTTGTTCGTGGAAGGGCTGGAGAACCAGCAGGCCTGGGGCTGGGCGGTGGTGAGTGTGCTGATGACAGCGGCGTTGTGGCGAAGCTTACGGATGCGACAGGCTTGATACTGCATATCCCTCGAGCCCGGCGCGTACCTTGTGGGAGCAAGACAGTTGCTCCCACAAGGTACGCGCAGCTGCTTACAATGGGGGTTGCCTGACCAGGCGCAACCCCGCCAGTACCAGCGCAAACACCGCAATGCTGGCGGTGTACAGCACCAGCGCCGGCACTGCGAACACCAGTGCCAACACTGCCAGCCACCAGCCGGCACGCGCGGAAACGAACTGGGCCAGTAGCGCAAGGCCCAATCCGCCCCAGGCCATGACCTGATGGTGAATGCCCAACCCCAGCAGCGAACGCACCTCGCACTGCCAATAGGCGGTCGGCACTGCGCACAGCCCTACCCACTGGCCATCCTCCATCAGACCATAACGCACGCCATAACTGGCCGCGAGCCAACCCCCCAGGAACAGCAGCAACAGCGCCGTCGGCAGCGAACGAGACATCCTGTTCTCCAATAGCGGTAATCGAAAGCATCCATGATCGCTTATGCCCGTTTCTAAGGCAAAATCACACCCCGGCAGCTATGTTGCAGATAGCGAGTACGCCAAATGCCACCGCAGCGGGCAACTTTGCCCGCCTGGCTGTGGTCCTAGCCTGCACACTGCTCGACCTTGCGTTCTTTTGGGGGATTACATGCTTCGATCTTTGCGCCTCGCTGCCCTGCTCGGCAGCTTGCTCATGGCTGTGGCCGCTTCAGCGCGGGATATCGACGCTGCCAGCTATGGCTACCCTCTTACCAACCCGTTCGAGGCCACCATCGCCACAACGCCGCCGGACAAGCGCCCTGAGCTGCCCAGCGACGATGAAATCAATCAGTCCGACTACAGCCTGAACTTGCGCCCGGAACGTGAGTTCACGTTGCCCGACAACTTCTGGGCAGTGAAGAAGCTCAAGTACCGCCTGGCCCGCCAGGATCGCGAAGCACCGCTGATCTTCATCATCGCCGGCACCGGTGCGCCCTACAGCAGCAGCATCAATGAATACCTGAAAAAGCTGTTCTACCAGGCCGGCTTCCACGTGGTGCAACTGTCATCGCCCACCAGCTATGACTTCATGAGTGCAGCCTCGCGCTTTGCTACCCCCGGCATCAGCCAGGAAGACGCCGAAGACATGTACCGGGTGATGCAGGCCGTGCGCGCCCAGCATCCACGCCTGCCGGTCAGTGATTTCTACCTCACCGGTTACAGCCTGGGTGCGCTCGACGCCGCCTTTGTCAGCCACCTGGACGAAACCCGCCGCAGCTTCAACTTCAAGCGTGTACTGCTGCTCAACCCACCGGTCAACCTCTACACCTCGATCAACAACCTCGACAAGCTGGTGCAGACCCAGGTCAAGGGCATCGACCGCAGCACCACGTTCTACGAGCTGATGCTGGAAAAACTCACCCGTTACTTCCAGGACAAGGGCTACATCGACCTGAACGACGCCCTGCTGTACGACTTCCAGCAGTCGCGCCAGCACCTGTCCAACGAACAGATGGCCATGCTGATCGGCACTTCGTTCCGCTTCTCGGCAGCCGACATCGCCTTCACGTCCGACCTGATCAACCGCCGTGGCCTGATCATTCCGCCGAGGTTCCCGATCACCGAAGGCAGTAGCCTCACGCCGTTCTTCAAGCGCGCCCTGCAGTGCGACTTCGACTGCTACATGACCGAACAGGTGATTCCGATGTGGCGCGCCCGCACCGACGGCAACAGCATCCTGCAGTTGGTCAACCAGGTCAGCCTGTATGCCCTGGAAGACTACCTGCGCAGCAGTGACAAGATCGCCGTGATGCACAACGCCGACGACGTCATTCTCGGCCCGGGCGACATTGGCTTCCTGCGCAAGGTATTCGGTGAACGGCTGACCCTCTACCCCCATGGCGGCCATTGCGGCAACCTCAACTACCGCGTCAACAGTGACGCCATGCTGGAGTTCTTCCGTGGTTAACAAACTCCTCTTCGCCACTGCCCTGCTTGCCGCTGGCCACACCCTGGCCGCCGAAACCGCACCCCGAGCCAGTGTGGTCGAGGCCGACCCGCAGGTGATCGGCACCGCGCCACTGGTGCCCGAAGCCGATGGCTTCCTCGACCCGCTGCGTGAGCTGAAATTCAACCCGGGGCTGGACCAGCGCGAGTTCGAGCGCTCAACCCTGCAGGCGCTGAACGTGTACGACCCGCTGGAATCGATCAACCGGCGCATCTACCACTTCAACTACCGATTGGACCAATGGGTGCTGCTGCCGCTGGTGAGTGGCTATCAGTATGTAACCCCAAAGTTCGTGCGCACGGGGGTGAGCAACTTCTTCAACAACCTTGGCGATGTGCCGAACCTGTTCAACAGCGTGTTGCAGCTCAAAGCCAAGCGCTCGGCAGAAATCACCGCGCGACTGATGTTCAACACGATCATCGGCGTGGGTGGGCTGTGGGACCCGGCGACCAGCATGGGCCTGCCGCGCCAGAGCGAGGACTTTGGCCAGACCCTGGGCTTCTATGGCGTGCCGGATGGGCCGTACCTGATGCTGCCGGTGCTAGGCCCATCGAACCTGCGCGATACCACCGGGCTGGTGGTGGACTATGCGGGAGAGCAGGCGGTCAACTACCTGAACGTGGCCGAAGCCAGCACCGATCACCCGGAAATCTTCGCCCTGCGTGTGGTGGACAAGCGCTACACCACCAACTTCCGTTACGGCCAGCTGAATTCGCCGTTCGAGTATGAAAAGGTGCGGTATGTGTATACCCAGGCGCGCAAGTTGCAGATAGCCGAATAAGCCTGCCGCGGCCCTTTCGCGCCTTCACAGGTATTGCACAACCCCTTGTAGGAGCGGGTTCACCCGCGAAAGGGCCCGCACAGGCACCATCAAATCCCCAGGAATTCGCAAAGCTCGCGCTTCTTGGCAAGGGCATCGCGCCGCCCCAGCTCGATCAGTTCACTGCAATAGCTGGCCTCGAACAGCAAATAGCTCAACACCCCCGCCCCGCTGGTGCGCGTCGCCCCAGGCCCCCGTAAGAACAGGCGTAACGCCGCCGGCAACTCGCGGCGGTGCCGAGCGGCAATCTCATCCAGCGGCTGGCTGGGCGCCACTACCAGCACGTCGATCGGTGCCAGCCCCAGGCGCCGGGCATCCAGGTGCGCCGGCAACAGCCCGCTCAAGTGGTTGAGGCGCTGCAGCAGTTCGATATCGTCTTCCAGGCTGTCAATGAACGTACTGTTGAGCATGTGCCCGCCGATCTGCGCCAGGCTCGGCTGCTGCCCGCTGAACACACGCTGGGGCGGTACAGGTGGCGCTGGCCGCTGCGGGTTTCCGCTCACCCCGACCACCAGCACCCGGCTGGCGCCCAGGTGCAAGGCCGGGCTGATCGGCGCCGACTGGCGCACTGCACCGTCGCCGTAATACTCGCCGCCCAGTTGCACCGGGGCGAACAGCAGCGGGATCGCCGCACTGGCCAGCAAGTGGTCGATGGTCAACGGTGCGGGTACGCCGATACGCCGGTGGCGCAGCCAGGCCTCGATGGTGCCGCGGCCCTGGTAGAAGGTCACTGCCTGGCCAGACTCGTAGCCAAAGGCGGTCACCGCCACGGCGCGCAGTTGCTCGGCGGCCAAGGCGTGGCCGATACCATCCAGGTTCAGGTGCGTTTGCAGCAGGCTGCGCAACGGGCTGCTGTCGAGCAACGCCACGGGGGCCTGGCCACCCAGCCCAAGCAGGTTGTGGCCGACGAAACGGCTGGCCTGGCGCACCACCCCGGGCCAGTCGCTGCGGATGACCAGATGGCTGCGGAAATTCTGCCAGAAGGCAGTGAGCCGCTGCACGGCGTCGCTGAAGTGCACCGCACCACTGGCCAGAGTGACAGCGTTGATGGCCCCGGCGGAGGTGCCGACGATGACCGGAAAAGGGTTGTGCGCGCCGGCGGGCAGCAACTCGGCGATGCCCGCCAGCACACCGACCTGGTAGGCGGCGCG
Source organism: Pseudomonas sp. YQ_6 (assembly GCF_043103245.1). NCBI lineage: Bacteria > Pseudomonadati > Pseudomonadota > Gammaproteobacteria > Pseudomonadales > Pseudomonadaceae > Pseudomonas > Pseudomonas sp. YQ_6. Next base: position 36,170 of record NZ_JBICJR010000012.1, on the reverse strand, counting down.
GGCGCCGCCGCCAGACAGGATGAGACCGGTTACCGGGGGTGGTGCCATGGCGTCCTTCCTGGAGTTGATGTGTTTTCAGCGCTTCTTCTTGTCATACAGCCGCGGCGCCCCTTCGGGCCGCGACTTGAACCGCCGGTGCGCCCACAGGTATTGCTCGGGGCACTCGCGCAACACACGTTCAACCCACTGGTTGATGCGCAGGCAGTCGGCTTCCTCGCTCTCGCCGGGGAAATCCGCCAGCGGCGGGTGGATGACCAGCCGATAGCCGCTGCCATCCTCCAGGCGCTTCTGGGTGAACGGAATCACCTGCGCCTTGCCCAGCCGGGCAAACTTGGTGGTAGCGGTCACCGTCGCTGCGGGGATGCCAAACAACGGTACGAAGATGCTCTGCTTGGCGCCGTAGTCCTGGTCCGGTGCGTACCAGATCGCCCGGCCCGAACGCAGCAGTTTGAGCATGCCGCGCACGTCCTCGCGCTCCACCGCCAGCGAATCGAGGTTGTGACGCTCGCGGCCACTGCGCTGGATGAAGTCGAACAGTGCATTGCCGTGTTCGCGGTACATGCCGTCGATGGTGTGCTGCTGGCCGAGCAGCGCGGCGCCGATTTCCAGGGTAGTGAAGTGCACCGCCATGAGGATTGCGCCCTGCCCCGCCTGCTGGGCGGCCTGCAGGTGCTCAAGGCCCTCGATATGGGCCAGGCGCGCCAGCCTGGCCTTGGGCCACCACCAGCTCATGGCCATTTCGAAGAAGGCGATGCCGGTGGAGGCGAAGTTGGCCTTGAGCAAACGTTGCCGTTCGTCGACCGACAGCTCCGGGAAGCAAAGCTCCAGGTTGCGCGCGGCGATGCGCCGACGTTCACCGGCAAAGCGATACATGACGGCGCCCAGCGCGGCACCGATCTTCAGCAGCACCCGGTACGGCAACTGGACCACCAGCCACAACAGGCCCAGGCCCAGCCACAGGCCCCAGAACTTGGGGTGAAGGAAATAGGGACGAAAACGCGGGCGGTCCATTGATGCATCCGGAAAGACAAAGGCCGCGCATTCTACAACGGATCAGCGCATGTTGCGGGCAACCGGTGTTCTCGTTATAAGTCAGGGCACTTTTTTCGCAACAAGCCGTCTATGCAGACCATGAGCCCAAACCACACACCCGACACCGCCTCCGTGTTCCAGCTCAAGGGCAGCATGCTCGCCATTACGGTACTGGAACTGGCGCGCAATGACCTTGAAGCCCTCGACCGCCAGTTGGCGGCCAAAGTCGCCCAGGCCCCGAACTTCTTCAGCAATACACCGCTGGTACTGGCGCTGGACAAGCTGCCGGCCGACGAAGGGGCGATCGACCTGCCCGGCTTGATGCGGATCTGCCGACACCACGGCCTGCGTACCCTGGCCATCCGCGCCAACCGCATCGAGGACATCGCCGCCGCCATCGCCATCGACCTGCCGGTGCTGCCGCCCTCCGGGGCCCGCGAGCGGCCGCTGGAGCCCGAGCCCGAGGTGATCAAAAAGCCCGAACCGGCCCCGGCGCCACCACCGCCCCCCGAACCCGAAATACGCCCGACCCGCATCATTACTTCACCAGTACGCGGTGGCCAACAGATCTATGCTCAGGGCGGTGATCTGGTTGTGACTGCTTCGGTCAGCCCAGGTGCGGAACTTCTGGCCGATGGCAACATCCATGTGTACGGTGCCATGCGCGGCCGCGCCCTGGCTGGCATCAAAGGCAACACCAAGGCGCGTATCTTCTGCCAGCAGATGACCGCCGAAATGGTCTCGATCGCCGGCCAGTACAAAGTCTGCGAAGACCTGCGCCGGGATCCACTGTGGGGGACCAGCGTGCAAGTCAGCCTGTCTGGTGACGTGTTGAACATCACCCGTCTTTAACGGATACTTGCCAGCATTTTTAGAGCAACTTTTTTACCGTTGCCTTTATTTAGCTATTTTCAGTTTTTTGCAGGGACAAGTGTCCCGACTATTTTTAGGGGTGAAACACCTTGGCCAAGATTCTCGTGGTTACTTCCGGCAAGGGGGGTGTGGGCAAGACCACTACCAGCGCCGCCATTGGTACCGGCCTCGCACTGCGCGGCCACAAGACCGTCATTGTCGACTTCGACGTGGGCCTGCGTAACCTCGACCTGATCATGGGCTGCGAACGCCGCGTGGTGTACGACTTCGTCAACGTTGTCAACGGCGAAGCCAACCTGCAACAGGCCCTGATCAAGGACAAGCGCCTCGAGAACCTGTACGTGCTGGCCGCCAGCCAGACCCGTGACAAGGACGCACTGACCCAGGAAGGCGTGGAAAAGGTACTGATGGACCTGAAGAAGGACTTCGAGTACGTCATCTGCGACTCGCCGGCCGGTATCGAAAAAGGTGCTCACCTGGCCATGTACTTCGCTGACGAAGCCATCGTGGTGACCAACCCGGAAGTTTCGTCGGTACGTGACTCCGACCGCATGCTGGGCATTCTGTCGAGCAAGTCGCGCCGCTCCGAAAACGGTGAAGAGCCGATCAAGGAGCATCTGCTGATCACCCGCTACCACCCGGAGCGCGTCGTCAAAGGCGAAATGCTGAGCGTGGCCGACGTGGAAGAAATCCTGTCGATCAAGCTCAAGGGTGTGATCCCGGAATCGCAGGCCGTCCTCAAGGCGTCCAACCAGGGTATCCCGGTCATTCTCGATGACCAGAGCGATGCCGGCCAGGCCTACAGTGATGCGGTCGACCGCCTGCTGGGCAAAGAGAAGCCGATGCGCTTCATCGATGTACAGAAGAAGGGATTCTTCGAGCGCATTTTCGGGAGCAAATAAAACATGAACCTTTTTGACTTCTTTCGTGGCAGACAGAAACAGACCAGCGCGTCGGTAGCGAAAGAGCGTCTACAGATCATCGTGGCGCACGAGCGCGGCCAACGCAGCGAACCGGACTACCTGCCCGCGCTGCAGAAAGAACTGCTGGAAGTAATCCGCAAATATGTGAACATCGGCAACGATGATGTGCATATCGAGCTGGAAAACCAGGGCAGCTGCTCGATTCTGGAGCTGAACATCACCCTGCCGGATCGCTGATCCGCGTAGTCGACAATTTGGGGCTGCCTTGCAGCCCTTCGCGGGCAAGCCCGCTCCTACAGGGGAACGCATATCCTTTGTAGGAGCGGGCTTGCCTGCGAAGGGCCGCAAAGCGGCCCCAGCGTTTACTGCTATTTTCGTGAGACCTGCAATGCCGCTGTCGAATGTCCAGATCCTCTTCGAAGACACCGCCATCCTGGTGATCAACAAACCGACCCTGCTGCTGTCGGTACCTGGCCGTGCCGAGGACAACAAGGACTGCCTGATCACCCGCCTGCAGGAAAACGGCTACCCCGATGCGCTGATCGTGCACCGTCTGGACTGGGAAACCTCCGGCATCATCCTGCTGGCCCGCGATGCCGATAGCCACCGCGAGCTATCGCGCCAGTTCCACGACCGTGAAACCGAAAAAGCCTACACCGCACTGTGCTGGGGCCAGCCGGCGCTGGACAGCGGCAGCATCGACCTGCCACTGCGCTACGACCCACCGACCAAACCACGGCATGTGGTGGACCACGAGCAGGGTAAGCACGCCCTGACCTTCTGGCGTATCGTCGAGCGCTGCGGCGATCACTGTCGGGTGGAGCTGACGCCGATTACCGGGCGTTCGCACCAGCTGCGCGTGCACATGCTGTCGATCGGGCACCCGCTGCTGGGTGATCGCCTGTACGCCAACCCGCAAGCCCTCGCGGCCCATGAGCGGCTGTGCCTGCATGCCTCGATGCTGAGCTTTACCCACCCGGTGTCCGGGCAGCGGTTGAAGTTCGAGTGCCCGGCACCGTTCTGATTCCGCAGGGCCTGAACCGGCGTCTTCGCGGCTAAAGCCGCTCCTACAAGGTCCGCACTGCGCTCAGAGGCTGTGCAATACCTGTGGTAGCGGGGGTTAGCCGCGAAGATGCAGACACAAATTGTCGACATTCTGCGTTAAACTCGCGCCACTGCTGTCTGGAGTGAGCTATGCGCGACGCACTGAATACCGGCCTCATCGAATTTCTCAAGGCCTCCCCCACGCCCTTCCATGCCACCGCCAGCCTGGTCCAGCGCCTTGAGGCGGCCGGCTACAAGCGCCTGGACGAGCGCGACAGTTGGGACCCCGAGACTGGCGGCCGCTACTACGTCACCCGCAACGATTCTTCAATCATCGCCATCAAACTGGGCAAGCAGTCGCCGCTGCTCAATGGCATCCGCATGGTCGGCGCCCACACTGACAGCCCGTGCCTGCGGGTCAAGCCTCAGCCCGAGCTGCAGCGCCAGGGCTTCCTGCAACTGGGCGTGGAAGTGTATGGCGGCGCGTTGCTGGCCCCCTGGTTCGACCGCGACCTGTCGCTGGCCGGCCGCGTCACCTACCGCCGTGACGGCAAGGTCGAAAGCCAGCTGATCGACTTCAAGCTGCCAATCGCGATCATCCCCAACCTGGCGATCCACCTGAACCGCACCGCCAACGAAGGCTGGGCGATCAATCCGCAGAACGAACTACCCCCCATCCTCGCCCAAGTGGCCGGTGACGAACGCATCGACTTCCGCGCCCTGCTCACCGAGCAACTGGCCCGCGAGCACGAGTTGATCGCCGACGTGGTGCTGGACTACGAGCTGAGCTTCTATGACACGCAGGACGCCGCGCTGATCGGTCTGAATGGCGACTTCATCGCCGGCGCCCGCCTGGACAACCTGCTGTCGTGCTACGCCGGTTTGCAGGCCCTGCTGGCCGCCGACAGCGACGAAACCTGTGTGCTGGTGTGCAACGACCACGAAGAAGTCGGCAGTTGCTCGGCCTGTGGTGCCGATGGTCCGATGCTGGAGCAGACCCTGCAGCGCCTGCTGCCCGATGGCGACACCTATGTGCGCACCCTCCAGCGTTCGCTGATGGTATCGGCCGACAACGCCCACGGCGTGCACCCCAACTACGCCGACAAGCATGACGGCAACCACGGCCCGAAGCTCAACGCCGGGCCCGTGATCAAAGTGAACAACAACCAGCGTTACGCCACCAACAGCGAGACTGCCGGGTTCTTCCGCCACTTGTGCATGGCCGAGGAAGTACCGGTGCAGAGCTTTGTGGTGCGCAGCGACATGGGCTGTGGCTCGACCATCGGGCCGATCACCGCCAGCCACCTGGGTGTGCGCACGGTAGATATCGGTTTGCCGACATTTGCCATGCACTCCATTCGCGAGCTGTGCGGCAGCCATGACTTGGCGCACCTGGTGAAGGTACTGACCGCGTTCTACCGTAGCCGCGAACTGCCTTGATGTAAGCAGGCCCGGCCTATTCGCGGCGGTTCGACGCGAATAGGCCGGTCCCGCTTAAGCGTGCTCAAGGTCAATCACGCCTCGCTTGCCAAGCGCTATGCTTGTTACATGGCCCCACTGCAAAAGGATTGCTGTCCATGTCCCCGTTCCTGTCACTGTTCGTCCCGGTGTTCCTGTTCCTGATGCTGCTGACCATCGGCTTCAGCATGCGCGAACGCAACATCGGTGTACTGATGATGTGGGTCGGCACCTTGGGTATTTTCGGCCTCACCTGCTGGAAGATCCTCGAGAAACTGCCGACATAAACCTCTACACTCGGTCAATCGTTTGACCTGAGGTAGATTTTCCAGTGCCTGCCCTCCCGCGTTACCTGTTCCTGTTGCTCTTGCTTTTCATTGCCCCGGTACAAGCGGCGGGCTTGCCTGGCCTGCTGGGCGGCAGTGCGCCCGCGCAACCAGAGGCCACCGAGCCGCTGGGCAAGTCGCTGGACGAGGTGATCAAGAACCTCGAAAACGACCAGCAACGGGCCAAGCTGCTGGCCGACCTGAAAAAACTGCGCGACGCCACCCGGCAATCGCAACCCAGCGTTGAACAGGGCGTACTCGGCCTGATCGGCGGTGCCCTGCATGACTTTGAAAAGCAGTTCAGCGGCGATGCCAGTCCATTCCACCGCTGGGCCGCGGAAATCGAACAGGCCCAGGCCGAACTGGCGGAACTGGTGGTGCCCGTGCACCAGTGGCCGGCGATCCTGTTCGGTTTTGCTGCAGTGATTGCCGTGTGGAGTGTGCTGGCCTATGCCTTCAACTGGGTCGGCCATCGGGTCCGCCTGCGCTTTGGCCTGAGCGAGGAACTGCCACAGCACCCGCGGACCTGGGACCTGGTGCGCTTTGCCTTGCGCAAGCTCGGCCCCTGGCTGGTAGCGCTGGTGTTCACGGTGTACCTGAGTTTCGTGCTGCCGCCATCACTGGGCAAATCCCTGGCCATGGTGCTGGCCTACGCACTGGTGGTCGGTACGTGCTTTTCGGCCATTTGCGTCATCGCCTTTTCCTTGCTGGACGGCCCACACCGCCACCGCGCCCTGCACATCCTGCGGCGCCAGGCGTTTCGCCCGTTGTGGCTGATTGGCAGCTTCGCCGCGTTTGGCGAGGCGATGAGCGATCCGCGCATGCTGGTTGCCCTCGGCACCCACCTGGCCCACGCCCTGGCAACCTTGGCCAATGTGATTGCGGCACTGTGTACCGGGCTGTTCATCCTGCGCTTCCGCCGGCCGATCGCCCATCTGATCCGCAACCAGCCACTGTCGCGACGCCTGACCCGACGTACCCTCAGCGATACCATCGAGATCCTCGGCAGCTTCTGGTTCATTCCGGCGCTGATACTGGTGGCCATTTCTCTGTTCGCCACCTTCGTCTCCGCCGGCGACACGAGCACCGCCCTGCGCCAGTCGCTGATGTGCACGGTGCTGGTGGTGGTGTGCATGGTGCTCAACGGCCTGGTGCGCCGCCATGCCGCCAACCCCAAGCGGGCCAGCAAGCGCCAGGCGGTGTACACCGAGCGCTTGCGCAACTTCGGCTACCTGCTGGTGCACCTGTTCATCTGGCTGGTGTTCATCGAGTTGGGCCTGCGCGTGTGGGGCGTGTCGATGATCAGCTTCGCCGAGGGCGACGGCCATGACATCAGCCTTCGCCTGCTGGGCCTGGCCGGCACGCTGATCGTGGCCTGGCTGGTGTGGATCCTTGCCGACACCGCCGTACACCATGCCCTGGTGCGCTCGCGCCGGGGGCTGGCCAACGCCCGTGCGCAAACCATGATGCCGTTGATCCGCAACGTGATGTTCGTGGTCATCTTCATCATCGCGGTCATCGTCGCCCTGGCCAACATGGGCATGAATGTCACCCCGCTGCTGGCCGGTGCCGGTGTGATCGGCCTGGCCATCGGTTTTGGCGCACAGTCGCTGGTGGCCGACCTGATCACCGGCCTGTTCATCATCATCGAAGATTCGCTGGCCATCGACGATTACGTGGATGTCGGCGGCCACCTGGGCACGGTGGAAGGGTTGACCATTCGTACCGTGCGCCTGCGCGACATCGACGGCATTGTGCATACCATCCCGTTCAGCGAAATCAAGAGCATCAAGAACTACTCGCGGGAGTTCGGCTACGCGATCTTCCGCGTGGCAATCCCGCACAGCATGAACATCGACCAGGCGATCTCGCTGGTTCGCGAAGTGGGGCAGAAGCTGCGCAATGACCCGCTGATGCGCCGCAATATCTGGTCGCCGCTGGAGCTACAGGGGGTGGAGAGCTTCGAGTCAGGGTCGGCGATCTTGCGGGCGCGGTTCAAGACCGCGCCGATCAAGCAGTGGGAGGTGTCGCGAGCGTTCAACCTGGCCTTGAAGCGGCAGCTGGATGAAGCCGGGCTGGACCTGGCGACGCCGCGGTTGTCGGTGCAGGTGGTGACAGCCGGTGGGGGTGGGATGACAGAGGCCGGCTCGTAGGAGCGGGTTTACCCGCGAAGAAGGCAACACCTCATCCAGCCTGGGCACGAATGCGGATCGCATCATGCCGCCAATACTCGAGGTCACAGTCGATCAAGTGCCCATGCTGGTCGCTGTTGACCCGGGTAATGTGCAACCCCGGGCTGCCCGCCGACACTTTCAAGGCGCTTGCCGCCTCCACCGGCAACGCTGTCGGCAGGATCTCGAAGCACACCTGCCCGTACTCGATGCCATACACCCGCCCATAAATCTCGGTCAGTGACTGCGCCAGGTCGTGTTCGAGAATGCCTGAAAAGTACCGGGGGTTGAGGTAATGCTCGGCATACAGCACCGCCCGCCCGTCAATCCGCCGTAACCGGCAGACGCGCACCACGCTGGACAACGCCGGCAGCTGCAAGCGTGCGCAGATGGCCGCCGAAGCCGGCTGCAGCCTCGCCGACAGCAGTTCGGTACTGGCCACCCGCCCCTGATCGCGCACCATGGCATGGAAATGGCTGCGCTCGATCAGGTCGTAGGTCAAGCGCTGCGGTGCAACGAACCAGCCTCGGCGCTCTTCACGGTAGATCAAGCCTTGGGCCTCCAGCTGCACCAACGCCTCACGCAGGGTAATGCGCGTGGTGTCGAACACCTCACTGAGCCGCCGCTCGGCCGGCAGCTTGCCGCCAGGCGCCAGCAGGCCATGCTCGATCTGCTCCTGCAGGGCATGGCAGATGGCTGTTACCGCACGCGGGGGCGTCGACTGCATCGAAAGGTTACCTATCTGGACTAGTCCAGCCCCATCACAGGGCAGTTTGAGAATAGTGCAAGCCTAGGCAGGGCTGATGAACATCCTGTGACAAAGCTTGGGCCAGGCACTGCCAGAAACGCGCCAAGCCAGCAGAACCGGGGCGATTACCTGGTCTACGCTGTAGCTTCAGGGCCCTTGCCGGCCCCCTCCCTACATCAAACTGTCACGCAAGCAGCCTACCTTGGCTCAAGGTTTGCTGACCTAGACCAAAGGTGCCAGTCAAAGGCTTGCAACGGCTTTACCCAGAACAACGATCGCAAAGGCACCCACCCAAAGGAGCTTCGGATGAAAAAGTTCTTCATGGCGTCACTGCTTGGTTCGGCCATCGCGTTGTGCACCACGGCCATGGCCGCCGGCACTGACCTCAAGGCCCTGGAAGACGCCGCCCGCAAGGAAGGCACTGTCAACAGCGTGGGCATGCCCGACGCCTGGGCCAACTGGAAAGGCACCTGGGAAGACCTGGCCAGCAAGTACGGCCTCAAGCACAGCGACACCGACATGAGCTCGGCCCAGGAACTGGCCAAGTTCGAAGCCGAGAAGGACAACGCCAGCGCCGACATCGGTGACGTGGGTGCCGCCTTCGGCCCGATCGCGGTGACCAAGGGCGTCAGCCAGCCTTACAAGCCAAGCACCTGGGACCAGGTGCCGGAATGGGCCAAGGACAAGGACGGCCACTGGGCGCTGGCCTATACCGGCACCATCGCTTTCATCATCAACAAGGACCTGGTCAAGGAAGGCGACCGCCCGAAAACCTGGCATGACCTGGAAAAAGGCAAGTACAAGGTCGCCATCGGTGACGTCGGCACCGCCGCCCAGGCCGCCAACGGTGTGCTGGCTGCGGCCATCGCCTACAAAGGTGACGAAACCAACGTGGCGCCGGGCCTGCAGCTGTTCACCAAGCTGGCGCAGCAGAAGCGCCTGTCACTGGCCAACCCGACCATCCAGACCCTGGAAAAGGGCGAAGTGGAAGTTGGCGTGGTGTGGGACTTCAACGGCCTGAGCTACCGTGAACAGATCGACCCAAAACGTTTTGAAGTGCTGATCCCCTCGGATGGTTCGGTGATTTCCGGCTATACCACGGTCATCAACAAGTACGCCAAGCACCCCAACGCGGCCAAGCTGACGCGTGAATACATCTTCAGCGACGCCGGGCAGATCAACCTGGCCAAGGGCCATGCGCGGCCGATCCGGGCCGAGCACCTGAAGCTGCCGGCGGATGTGCAGGCCAAGCTGCTGCCCAACGACCAGTACGGTGCCGCCCAGCCGATCAAGAATGCCGAAGCCTGGGAAGCCACCTCGAAGAAACTGCCGCAGATGTGGCAGGAGCAGGTGATCATCGAGATGGAATAAGGGTCTGGGCTTTGTAGCGCCTGATCCGGCCCTTTCGCGGGTAAACCCGCTCCTACACAGGGATACGCGATACATGTAGGAGCGGGTTACCCGCGAAGATGCCAACGCGGTTCATGACTGGAGAAAACATGCAACACAACGTCATCCTGGTCCTGCTCGACGGCCTCAACTATCAGGTCGCTCACCATGCGATGGGCCACCTGCACGCCTACGTCGAGGCCGACCGTGCCGCTCTGTACCGCGTGGAATGCGAGCTGCCATCGCTGTCGCGGCCGCTGTACGAATGCATCCTCACCGGCGTGCCACCGATCGACAGCGGTATCGTGCACAACAACATCAACCGCCTGTCCAACCAACGCAGCGTGTTTCACTACGCCCGCGAGGCCAACCTGGGCACCGCGGCGGCGGCATATCACTGGATGAGCGAGCTGTACAACCGCTCGCCCTTCGATCCGCAGCGCGACCGCCACACCCACGCGCCGAAGCTGCCGATACAGCACGGGCTGTTCTACTGGGACGACCGTTACCCCGATTCGCACCTTCTGGCCGATGGCGAGTACCTGCGCCGCCGCCACGCGCCCAACTTCCTGCTGGTGCATCCGATGAGCGTTGACGACGTGGGTCACCGCCACGGCCTGGACAGCAGCCAGTATCGCAACGCTGCGCGCAGCGTTGACATCCTGCTGGCCGACTACCTGCCTGGCTGGCTCGAAGAGGGATATCAGGTTTTGGTCACCGCCGACCACGGCATGAACAACGACCGCTCGCACAACGGCCTGCTGGCTGAAGAACGTGAAGTACCGCTGTTCGTCTTCGGCGACGCCTTCAGCCTGGACCCAGCCGCCAAACCGCTGCAAACCGAACTGTGCGGCACCATCTGCGAGCTGCTGGGCGCCGCGCACGACAAGACGGTTTGCCGGGAGCTGCTGAAGTGAATGGCGGCATGCGTGGCCGCTACCTGGCCCTGCTCTGCCTGCTGCCGTTCGCCGTGTTCTTCGTCATCTTCCAGGTCGCCCCGCTGGCCTGGGTGGCGATCAACAGCCTGCAATCGGAGGCCGGCTGGGGCATCGACAACTTCAGCAAGGTGTTCGCCTCGAAGTTCTACCGACAGGCGTTGCAACGCAGCCTGGAAATCAGCTTCTGGTCGAGCGTATTCGGCATCGTCATCGCAACCCTCGGCGCCTATTCACTGCGCCAGGTGGACTCGAAGCTGCGCGACTTCGTCAGCGCCTTCGCCAACATGACCAGCAACTTCGCCGGCGTACCGCTGGCCTTTGCCTTCATCATCCTGCTTGGCTTCAACGGCGCGCTGACCCTGCTGCTGAAGCAGGTCGGCCTGCTGGAAGACTTCAGTATCTATTCCAAAAGCGGCTTGATCCTGGTGTACACCTACTTCCAGATCCCGCTGGGTGTATTGCTACTGTACCCCGCCTTCGACGCCCTGCGCGAAGACTGGCGCGAGTCAGCCGCGCTGCTGGGCGCCAACCACTGGCAGTACTGGCGACACATCGGCCTGCCGGTGCTGGCCCCGGCACTGCTGGGCACCTTCGTCATCCTGCTGGCCAACGCCCTGGGCGCCTACGCCACCGTGTACGCACTGACCACCGGCAACTTCAACGTACTGCCGATCCGCATCGCCGGCCTGGTGGCGGGCGACATCAGCCTCGATCCGAACCTGGCCAGCGCCCTGGCGATGGTGCTGGTGGGGCTGATGACGCTGGTCACGGTGGTACATCAATGGCTGCTGAAAAGGAGCTACCATGCGCGCTGATATCCGTTCCGGCGGCTGGTACCACCGCCTCGTGGTCTACCTGCTGTTCCTGATCCTGCTGCTGCCCCTGGCCGGCACCCTCCTCTACTCGCTGGCCACCAGCTGGTCGGCGAGCCTGCTGCCCAGTGGCCTGACCCTGAAGTGGTATGCGGCGCTGTGGAGCGAGCCGCGCTTCCTCGCGGCCTTCGGCCAGTCGCTGCTGGTGTGCGTAGGCGCTCTGCTGCTGTCGGTGGTGCTGATCTTGCCACTGCTGTTCGTGGTGCATTACCACTTCCCGCGGCTCGACGCGCTGATGAACATCCTCATCCTGCTGCCTTTCGCGGTCCCGCCGGTGGTCTCGTCGGTCGGGCTGCTGCAGCTGTATGGCAGCGGGCCGATGGCCATGGTCGGCACACCGTGGATCCTGATCGGCTGCTACTTCACCATCGCCCTGCCGTTCATGTACCGGGCCATCACCAACAACCTGCAGGCCATCAACCTGCGCGACCTGATGGACGCCGCGCAGCTGCTCGGCGCCAGCACCTGGCAGGCCGCACTGCTGGTGGTGCTGCCGAACCTGCGCCAGGGCCTGATGGTGGCAGTGCTGCTGTCGTTCTCGTTCCTTTTCGGCGAATTCGTGTTTGCCAACCTGCTGGTGGGCACCCGCTACGAGACCCTGCAGGTGTACCTGAACAACATGCGCAACAGCAGCGGCCACTTCAACAGCGCGCTGGTCATCTCCTACTTCGCCTTCGTGCTGGTACTGACCTGGGTCGCCAACCGCCTGAACAAGGACAAGACCTGACATGAGCTTCGTCAGCGTACAGAAACTGCAGAAAAGCTACGCCGGCAGCCCGGTGTTCGAGCGCATCGACTGCCACATCGAACGCGGCGAATTCGTCACCCTGCTCGGCCCGTCCGGCTGCGGCAAGTCCACCCTGCTGCGCTGCATTGCCGGGCTGACCTCGGTGGACAGCGGGCAGATACTGCTCGACGGCCACGACATCGTGCCGTTAAGCCCGCAAAAGCGTGGCATCGGCATGGTGTTCCAGAGCTACGCGCTGTTCCCTAACATGACCGTGGAGCAGAATGTCGCCTTCGGCCTGCGCATGCAGAAGGTCAAGGCCGACGAAAGCCAGTTGCGGGTACGCGAGGTGCTGGAGCTGGTTGAGCTGGGCAAGTTCGCCGGGCGCTACCCGCACCAGCTTTCCGGTGGCCAGTGCCAGCGCGTGGCCCTGGCACGCTCACTGGTCACCCGCCCGCGCCTGCTGCTGCTCGACGAACCGTTGTCGGCGCTGGATGCGCGTATCCGCAAGCACCTGCGCGAGCAGATTCGCGCCATCCAGCGCGAACTGGGGCTGACCACCATCTTCGTCACTCACGATCAGGAGGAAGCGCTGACCATGTCCGACCGCATCTTCCTGATGAACCAGGGGCGCATCGTCCAGAGTGGCGATGCCGAAACCCTCTACACCGCCCCCGTGGACCTGTTTGCCGCCGGTTTCATCGGCAACTACAACCTGCTCGACGCCGACAGCGCCAGCCGCCTGCTGCAGCGCCCGGTGGCCAGCCGCCTGGCGATCCGCCCGGAGTCGATCACGCTTGGCGAGCACGGCGAGCTGGACGCCGAGGTGCGCAGCCACAGCCTGCTGGGCAACGTGATCCGCTACCGGGTGCGGGTGCGCGAAGTGGAGCTGGTGGTCGATGTGCTCAACCGCTCGCCGGCCGACTTGCATGCAGACGGAAAACGGGTAAGCGTGTCAATCGACCCCACTGCGCTGCGGGAAGTGGCTTAAGGAGACTCAACACAATGGCACTGGCAATTTTTGATCTGGATGAAACCCTGATCCACGGCGACTGCGCATCACTCTGGAGCGAGCAGATGGCCCGGCTGGGTTGGGTCGACGGCAAGGATTTCCTGCGCCGCGACCATGAACTGATGGAAGCCTATGGCAGGGGCCACCTGCAAATGGAGGACTACATGGCCTTCAGCCTGGAGCCGATTGCCGGGCGTACCCTGGAAGAAGTCGAGCACCTGGTGGCACCGTGGGTCGAAGAAGTGATCGAACCGATCATCTACGGTGACGCCTGCCGCTGCATTGCCGAGCACCGCAAGCGTGGAGATCGCATTTTGATCATTTCCGCTTCGGGTACGCACCTGGTCGGGCCGATTGCCGCGAGACTGGGCGTGGATGAGTACCTGGCCATCGAGCTGGAGGCAGTGAACGGGGTGTACACCGGCAAGACCCACGGGGTGCTGACCTATCGTGAGGGCAAGATCACCCGGTTGCTGGAATGGCTGGATCAGGAGCAGGAAAACCTGGAGGGCGCGAGTTTCTATTCCGATTCGAGGAATGACTTGCCGTTGTTGTTGAGAGTGGATCACCCGCATGTGGTGAACCCGGACGCTGTGTTGCGCGAGCATGCCGAGATCAATGGGTGGCCGATTCTGAGCTGGAGCTGAAGGTCTTTGTGGGTTGTGCCGGCTTCTTCGCGGGTAAACCCGCTCCTACATCGCACAGTGTTCAAATTGTGGCGATCCCGATGTAGGAGCGGGTTTACCCGCGAAGGGGCCAGCCTGCTTACACCAGGCTAGGGTCGATCACCATCACCAGCTTGCCCGACACCTGGTTGGTCTCCAGCTCGGCATACGCCGCCTGGGCAAACTCCACCGGATAGGTGTCGACCAGCTGCGGCGACAACCGCCCCTCGGCGAACAGCGGCCATACTTGCTGCTGCAGTTCGCGCAGCAGCTCGGCCTTGAACCCGTCATCACGGTTGCGCAGGGTGGAACCGGTAATTTGCAGACGCTTGCCCAGCACTTGGGCCAGGTCCAGCTCGAACTTGCGTCCGCCCATCAGGCCGATGATCACCCAGCGCCCGTCACGGGCCAGCAGCTTGAGGTTCAGCTCACCGTAGCTGGCGCCCACGGGGTCGAGAATCACATCGAACGGGCCGAAACCTTCCAGCTCGTCCAGGTTCTCGTTACGTACCACACCACCCGCAGCGCCCAGCGCTTGGCAGTAGGCCAGGCGGTCCTGCGAACCGACGCTGACCCATACCGGGCTGCCGAACGCCTTGCACAGCTGGATGGCGGCCGAGCCAACGCCACTGGCGCCGGCGTGCACCAGCACCTTCTCGCCAGCCTTCACTGCACCGAGCTGGAAGATGTTCAGCCAGGCGGTGGCATACACCTCCGGCAACGCTGCCGCTTCATGCAGGCCAAGGCCCTCGGGCACCGGCAGTACATGACGGGCGTCGACCACCACTTCCTCGGCCATGGCGCCGCTGGCCAGCAGGGCGCAAACGCGGTCACCCACGCGCCAGGCGGCACCAGCCCCCACTTCTTCAACCACCCCGGAACACTCCAGCCCCATGTATGGGCTGGCACCTGGTGGCGGCGGGTACAAACCTTTCATCTGCAGCAGGTCGGCGCGGTTCAACCCCGCAGCGGCCACGCGAATGCGCACTTGGCCCGCGTCACAGGTCGGGCGTTCGGCCTCGACCCACTCCACATGTCCGTCAACGCCTTGCAATGCCTTCACAGTGCCTCCATAGTTGAATCATGACTGGGCCTGAGGTCGCTTACCTCAGGCCTTTTGCAGTATTTGCCCGGCTCCATGGAACCGGCAACGGAAAAGACGGCCTACTATGCGTGATCAATTGCCTCCACGTCGAATCAGCATGAAGCATTTCCTTCCAAGCACCGCACTGGCTGTGATGATCGGCCTGGGCAGCCTCACGCTCGGCGGCAATGCGGCGGCCGCCAACAAGTGGGACAGCCTGCAGCCGGACCGCGACGAGATCGTCGCCAGCCTCAACGTGGTGGAATTGCTCAAGCGCCACCACTACAGCAAGCCCCCCCTGGACGATGCCCGTTCGGTCATTATCTACGACAGCTACATCAAGCTGCTGGACCCGGCGCGCAGCTACTTCACCGCTGCCGACATTGCCGAATTCGATAAATGGAAAACGCAATTCGACGATTTCCTCAAGAGCGGCAACCTGGACCCGGGCTTCACCATCTACAAGCGCTACCTCGACCGCGTCAAGCAACGCCTGGACTTCGCCCTGGCCGAGCTGAACAAGGGCGTGGACAAGATTGACTTCACCACCAAGGAAACCTTGCTGATCGATCGCAAGGATGCGCCGTGGATGAAGAACCAGGCCGAGCTCGACGACTTGTGGCGCAAACGCGTGAAAGACGAAGTGCTGCGCCAGAAGATCGCCGGCAAGGAACCCAAACAGATCCAGGAAACCCTGATCAAGCGCTACAAGAACCAGCTGGCGCGCCTGGACCAGACCCGTGCCGAGGACATCTTCCAGGCCTACATCAACACCTTTGCCCAGTCCTACGACCCACACACCAACTACCTGTCGCCGGACAACGCCGAAAACTTCGACATCAACATGAGCCTGTCGCTCGAAGGCATTGGCGCAGTGCTGCAAAGCGACAACGACCAGGTAAAGATCGTGCGCCTGGTGCCTGCAGGCCCGGCAGCCAAGACCAAGCAGGTGGCCCCGGCTGACAAGATCATCGGCGTAGCCCAGGGCAACAAGGAAATGGTCGACGTGGTGGGCTGGCGCCTGGACGAAGTGGTCAAGCTGATCCGCGGCCCGAAAGGTTCGGTGGTGCGCCTGGAAATCATCCCGGCCAGCAATGCGCCTAGCGACCAGACCAGCAAGATTGTGTCGATCACCCGTGAAGCGGTGAAGCTTGAAGAACAGGCGGCGAAGAAGTCGGTGCTCAAGCTCAAGCAGGACGGGCGTGACTACAAGCTGGGCATCATCGAGATCCCGGCCTTCTACCTGGACTTCAAGGCCTACCGCGCTGGCGACCCCGAGTACAAGAGCACCACGCGTGACGTGAAGAAGCTGCTCACCGAACTGCAGAAAGAGAAAGTCGACGGGGTGGTCATCGACCTGCGCAACAACGGCGGCGGCTCGCTGCAGGAAGCCACCGAGCTGACCAGCCTGTTCATCGAGAAAGGCCCGACCGTGCTGGTGCGTAACAGCGACGGCCGCGTCGACGTGCTGGAAGACGAAAACCCGGGGGCCTTCTACAAGGGCCCGCTGGCACTGCTGGTCAACCGCCTGTCGGCCTCGGCATCGGAGATCTTCGCCGGTGCCATGCAGGACTACCACCGCGCGCTGATCATCGGTGGCCAGACCTTCGGCAAAGGCACCGTGCAGACCATCCAGCCGCTCAACCATGGCGAGCTGAAGCTGACCCTGGCCAAGTTCTACCGGGTTTCCGGGCAGAGTACCCAGCATCAGGGGGTGCTGCCGGACATCGACTACCCCTCGATCATCGACACCAAGGAAATTGGCGAGAGCGCCCTGCCAGAGGCCATGCCGTGGGACACCATCCGCCCGGTGGTCAAGCCTGCGGCCGATCCGTTCAGGCCGTTCCTGGCGCAGCTCAAGGCGCAGCATGAGGCGCGCAGCGACAAGGATGCCGAGTTCACCTACATCCGCGACCGTCTGGCCCTGACCCAGAGGCTGATGAACGAGAAAACCGTCAGCCTAAACGAGCAGGAACGCCGCGCACGCCATGACAGCATCGAGAGCAAGCAACTGGCGCTGGAAAACACCCGCCGCAAGGCCAAGGGTGAAGAACCGCTGAAGGAGCTGAAGAAAGAGGACGAAGACGCTCTGCCGGTCGAGGATGAAAACACCAAGCCGGAAGACGACGCTTACCTCGCGGAAACCGGTCGCATCCTGATCGACTACCTCAGTGCCAGCACCAAGGTGGCCAAGAAGTAAGGCACCTCAGCAATGATGGCAGAATAATGCGACCTGTCATTAAACAGTCATCGTGCTGTCGTGAAATATAAGGGCCGGGCATGCAGATGCCCGGCCCTTATATTTCAGGAATCCATCATGACCGTTGCCGAACAGCTCAGTGCCTTGAGTGCCATCCTGGCTCAGCGCAGTATTCACAGCCTGTTCCAGCCAATCATGTGCCTGAGCGAACATAGGGTGTTCGGCCATGAGGCGCTGAGCCGTGGCCCGTCCAACAGCCCGCTGCATGCGCCGCTCAACCTGTTTACCATCGCCCGCCAGGCCGGCCGCCTGACCGAGCTGGAAGCGGCTTGCCGAGAAAGCGCCTGCCAACGCTTCAGCGAGCAGCAACTGCAGGGCAAACTGTTTCTCAACATCTCACCCGAATCGCTGCTGGAGCCGCACTACCCCTCCGGCCTGACCCTGAAACTGCTCGAACAGGTTGGCCTGCCGCCCAGCCGGGTGGTGATCGAGTTGACCGAGCACACGCCCACCGACGACTTCCAGCTGCTGTCCAATGCCGTGCACCACTATCGCGACATGGGCTTCTCGATTGCCATCGACGACCTGGGCGCGGGCTATTCCAGCCTGCGCCTGTGGTCGGAGCTGCGCCCCGAATACGTGAAGATCGACCGGCACTTCATTGACGGCATCCACCGTGACCCGCTCAAGCGCGAGTTTGTTGGCTCTATCTTGCAGATCGCCCGGGCATCGAAGGCACAGGTGATTGCCGAGGGCATCGAGCTGGCGGAAGAGCTGGAGGTGCTGGTGGAGATGGGCGTGGACCTGGTGCAGGGTTACTTGCTAGGGCGGCCACAGGAGCGGGGGGTACGCGACAGCGGGCTGTTACCTGCACTGACGCAATTGCCACCGACCGAACAACCGACAGTGCGCTTGAATGCCACGATCGGGCAGCTGCTGGAGCTGTTTGGTCGATACCAGCACCTGGAGGCATTGGAAGTGGTGGATGCCGATGGCAGAGGGTGCGGGTTGATTCACAGGGATGCGCTGCCTGTGCCGGCCTATTCGCGGGTGAACCCGCTCCTACGGGGGCCTGTGCCCAACCACCAATCAGGCGTAGGAGCGGGTTTACCCGCGAATACGGTAGCGGCGGCAACACTGAACGGCGGGTGGTAAATGGCCAGCAGGCCCGGCCCTTTCGCGGGTAAACCCGCTCCTACACGGCGGCCTGTGCCCAACCACAGACATGTGTCCACCTTCGATCAGGCGTAGGAGCGGGTTTACCCGCGAATACGGTAGCGGCGACAACGGTGACCGACGGGTGGAGATTGGCCAGCAGGCCCGGCCCTTTCGCTCAAGGTCACCACCTATAACGAATAGGCTGGAATGGGTAACGCTTCAGGCCGTTTCGGGATAGCTGTACTCGAACACCCGAACCACCTCAGAAGCATGCCACGAGGCGGCCTCCATGCCATCGACCGGCCCGGTAAACCGCCCCAGGCGCTCGACACACTCAAAGAAGCCAGTACGCGGCAAACGGCTGGCGCCTTGGCTGATCACCAGCGAACTGCGCAATGGCTGTTCGGCACGGGCATCCAGCACCGCCAGGTATTCCAGCGCGGCAGTCAGCGTCTGCATGGCCGGGCTGGGTAGCTGCAAGCGCTCGATCAGCGCTCGGTATGTCAGCAAGTGACGTTGACGACGGGCCAGGTCAAGCTCGCCCAGCAGGTTATCCCAGTGCTGACGGCTGATCCTGACCTGGCTCATGATGGCTCGCTCCAGCCAGCCACCCCCAGATGCCAGGCCAGGGCGCGGCGGATGGCAGCATCTGGCTGGCGTTCACCCGATTCGATCATGGCCAGATACGCCGGGCTCACCCCGACATTGCGCGCCAGTTGCTCCGGTGCAATGCCCTTGGCCTGGCGAATCTGGGCGACTTCGCTGAAGGCTGGCAGAGGGGCACTGGCAGCAACGCCCTGCGCCTCACTGGAAACCGCCTCGGCTGGTGCCTGCCCTGCAGCGCTGAGCAACGCCTGGTATTGCTCCCAGGGAACGACGGCGTACTCGGGTTGACCGTCCCGGCTGATGACCTGAATACCCATTACAAACCCCTTTAAAAAGGATTACAGCATGTAATCCGTAGGCATAACCCTTATGCCAATTATATTACCAACTCCGAGGTCTGTGCAGTTGAGGTGAGATTCAGGCCGGTTTCATTACTTGTTGCGCTCCAGCCGCAGCGCTTCCGGGGTAGCCGGCAGGCGCTCGACCACGCGCAGCCGTTCGGGTGCCTGGCTATCGCGCCAGGCCTTGAAGCGTGCCAACTCGTCGGCCACTGTTTTCAGCACCCAGCCCAGCACCGCGATGTCATCAAGGAAACCCACCCCCAGCAACCAGTCCGGGATGGCATCGATGGGGCTGACGAAATACAGCAGGCCCGCCACGACAGTGACCAGTGCCTTGGGGCTGATGGCACGGTACTCACCCCTCCACCAGGCCAGGCACAGCGACTGCAGCAGCTTCACATCTTCACGCAGTTGGCCGAGGCGCGGGCCTTTGCGCGCCACCGCGAACAACAAAGCCGGCAAACGACCGCGGCTGAGCAGGCGCTCGGCCAATGGCAGGAAACGGGCAAAATTCCAGGGTGCGCTCATGGAGCCTCCGAGAGGAAAAGGTTATCCACATTTATTGTGGATAACCTTGTGAACAGGGCGACGTTTCCGACCCCAGGTGCCTGCCAGGCAAGGGGCCCGGTCAGATCGGGCGTTTTTTACACAGTCGTTTCACGCCATGACTACCTGCGCCGCAAACGATTTGCGTCAGAAACATCCTACTTCTTCACGCTGCATTTCCTCGGACAGTATCAGCTGTTGCAGGTTCGTCCAATCGGCACAAACGAAAACGCCCCAACAATGTGGGGCGTTTCCGACAACCAGCCAATGTTACTTGGCAGGTGCTTCTTCAGGGGCTTCGGCCTGCGGCTCGGCACCTTGCAACTGGGCAGGATCCTTGATGGCGATCAGTTCCAGGTCGAACACCAGTACCGAGTTGGCCGGGATCAGCGGGCTAGGGCTTTGTGCGCCATAGGCCAGTTCAGCCGGGATGAACAACTTGTACTTCTCGCCGACGTGCATCAGCTGCAAACCTTCAACCCAACCTGGGATCACACCGCTGACCGGCAGGTCGATCGGGCTGCCACGCTCTACGGAGCTGTCGAATACCTTGCCATCGATCAGCTTGCCTTCGTAGTGGACAGTGACCACGTCAGTCGGTTTGGGCTGCGGGCCGTCGGCCTTCTTGACCACTTCGTACTGCAGGCCCGAGGCAGTGGTAACCACGCCTGGCTTCTTGGCGTTTTCTTCGAGGAATTTCTTGCCGGCGGAAGCGGCTTCTTCGCTGGCCTTGGCCAGGCGCTCCTCGGCGCGTTTCTGCAATGCGGTGAACGCTTCTACCAGCTCTTCGTCCTTGATGCGTTGTTCTTTCTTGCTAACGGCGTCTTCGATGCCGAGGGCGACTGCTTTCGAATCAAGGTCTTCCATGCCTTCCTGAGCCAGGCTCTTGCCCATGTTCAGGCCGATACCGTAGGAGGCTTTCTGCGCCGGAGTCTTCAGCTCGGGGCTGCTGGCTTGTTGATCGCAGCCAGCCAGTACCAGGCCTACCAGGGCAACCGCAGCCGCCAAACGATGCTGTTTCATGCTATTTCCTTGTTCATGCGCCATGAGGGCAATCAGGGTAAAGCCGCGAGCTTATCAGGCGGCCATGACCAATGGCTACCGGCATAGGAGCGGGTTTTCGTAAGGAAGTTCAGTCATTAAAAGCTTCTTCATCGAAGCTTTACAGCCATTGGCCAGTATTGACCCTTTGTGCCGGGTTTGCCGGGCTTTGGTGGCTTTTTATTTCTGCGGGTTCTGAGGTCGGAAACATCAGGCCAGGCAACCCCCGAAAACTCAAGGATAACGACCCTCTCGATATTCCCCTGCCACCTCCCGCAGCACCTCACCCACCCACTGCCCCGGCAAACTCAACGGCAAGGCGGCATTGCGGCAAATCCCCACCGACCCTCCCGGCTCACGCACACCCAGGTCAAGCTCGACCAGTTCGCCACGGCGCAGGTCGAGCAGCACGGCATCACGCGGCGCCACCCACAGGCCATCGCTGCCCAGCAGGTAACGCCGGCTCAGGGCCAGCGACAGGGTTTCCAGGCGCTGGGCCGGCATCTGGATGCCGCATTGCACAAACAGGCTGTCGGCATGCTGGCGGATGGTGGTACCGGCCGGTGGCAGCACCAGCGGGTAACGCCCCACCTGCCCCCGCTCCACGGGCGTGCTGGCCAGCAGCGGGTGACCCGGGCGCACCACCAGGCTCATCGACTCGCTGTACAGGTGCTCGAACGACAACCCCTGGATTTGTGGACTGTCGGTCATGCGCCCCACCACCAGTTCCAGCTCCCCCAGGTGAAGTTGGCCAAGCAACTGCGCGCTGACCCCGGTGACCACGCTGATCACCAGCGCTTCATGGCGCTGATGCAGGCGGCACAGCACCTCAGGCATGAGCAGCCCTTCGACCGTGGACAGCACGCCAATGCGCACCTGCGACGGCGCCCGCGCTTCACCGCGCAGGCTGCTGACGCCATCGCGCAGCGCCTGCACACTGGGCCCGGCGTAACGCATGAAGCGGGTGCCGGCCAGGGTCAGCTCGACACCCTGGCGGCTGCGCTCGAACAGGCGCGCCTCGAGCAGGTCCTCAAGCTCCTTGAGGGTCTTGGAAATCGCCGGCTGGCTGATCGACAGGATATCGGCCGCCCTGGCCAGGCTGCCCTGCCGGGCAATCTCCAGGAAGCACAGCAAGTGACGGTATTTGATGCGGGTGTCGAGGTTCATGGCAGCAAGCTTACCGCATCGCTACCTGCGGCGTATCCGGGTCGCGTTGCTGGCGGCGGAACTGGCCAGGTGGCAGGCCGTGGATCTGGCGGAAACGTCGAGAGAAGTAGGCCTCGTCCGCAAAGCCACAAAGCCGCGCCACCTCGCCCACCGGGCGGCTGCCGTTGAGCAGGTAGTTGCGTGCGGCGTGCATGCGCCGCTCCAGCACCAGCTCGCTGAAGGTCTTGCCAATTTCCTTGCGCAGCCAGTGGGTCAGGTAGGTCGGCGACAGGTAGGTGGCGGCGGCGACTTTCTGCAGGTTCAGATCGGGGTCGTCGATATGCCGGCGCAGGTAGTCGCTCATGCGGGCCAGCGCGGCGCGGCGGCTGAGCTGGGCCGCGTTGCTGTCGGCCAGTTCGCGCAGCGGCTCGGCGTACAGGCCGCAGACCTGGCCGATCAGCTGCAGCAACAGGCCCTTGAGCATTTCGCGGGTGCCGAAGCGGCGGTTGGCATCCAGTTCACGCAAGCGATCGAGGATTTGCCGCGCCTGGGCAAAGTCGGCTTCACCCAGGCAAAAGTCGAGATGCTCCTGAAAGCGGAACGGTGACAACTCCGGCGCCTGCAGGATCGACACTTCTTCCAGGTCCATCGGGTCGCAGGCCAGGTGCGGCAGCAGGAACGTCTGGGAGAAATTGATCACCACGAAGTCGCTGTCCGCCGGATGCGGGATCACGTGCACCCGGTGCGGCAGGATGAAAGCCAGGGTGTTGCGCCTGAACGGACGCTGCACGCTACCGATGTGTTGCACCGTGTCGCCGCCTAAATTGACCTGGATCTGAAAATACTCGTGACGGTGCGGCGCGGTCTCGGCGGGGCGCCCGCGCTGGTCGCGGATGTAAAAATCCATCAGCTCGCTGCGCTGCTGCATGACGTAGGTCGGAACCTCGCGCTTGGGAGGCATTGGGTTGGCTCCAGTCTTCAAGGATGGCGCTGTCTGGCCCCTTCACGGGCAAGGCCGCGAAGAGACCAGAGCAGGCGCAACAAGTTGTACGATGTCTAAAGTCATCAAATTAAACCTGTCTGCAAAAAGTCGCGCAACCCTAAACGCCCACAACCCGCTGAGAATGCGACATACAGCTGAAAATACGCGCAAAACCCCACCTTCGGATTTTCTTGGACAGCACAGCCATCCCCCGCCTCGAGCAAAAAAAACGGTCTAAAACCACCGTTGCATTCAATGCGTCGTACGACCACTGTAGAAAAGGGACTGCAGCCCAACCTCTACCAACAACAACAAACGAGGTCGACTCATGTCGAGCACGCCTACCCCCCGCGCCGCGTCGTCGTACACGCTGGACGCGGCCCCTGCCCAGCGCCTGCCTACCCGCCGCCGCTGGTTCATGCTGTCGCTGCTGCTGGTGGCGACCATCATCAACTACGTCGACCGGGTGAACATTTCCATCGCAGCGCCGTTCATGGCCAAAGACCTGGGCCTGGACAAGGTCGAGATGGGCCTGATTTTCTCCGCCTTCGCCTGGACCTACGCGCTGGCCCTGGTACCGGCTGGCTTCATTGCCGACCGCTTCGGCTCGCGCCTGACCTATGGCGTGTCGCTGATCAGCTGGTCGGCGGTCACCGTGGCCCAGGGCCTGGCCAGTGGCTTCGCCTCGCTGTTCGGCCTGCGCCTGGCGGTCGGCGCCATGGAGGCCCCGGCCTTCCCGGCCAACAGCCGTGCGGTCACGGTGTGGTTCCCCGCCCGCGAGCGCGGCATGGCCAGCAGCATCTACGTATGTGGCCAGTACCTGGGCACCGCGCTGTTCACCGGCGCGCTGCTGTGGCTGGCGACCACCTATGACTGGCGCCACGTGTTTTACAGCACCGGTCTGGTCGGCATCGTGTTCGGCGTCGTGTGGCTGGTGCTGTACCGCGATCCGCTGAACTGCAAGAAGGTCAGCAAGGAGGAACTGGCCTACATCGAGAACGGCGGTGGCCTGGTTAAGAGCAGCCAGCAACGTACCCGCTTCGACTGGCGCCAGGTCGCCGAACTGTTCCGCTATCGCCAGGTCTGGGCGATCTGCCTGGGCAAGTTCGCCAGCACCTCGGCACTGTACTTCTTCCTTACATGGTTCCCCACCTACCTGATCGAAGAACGCCAGCTGACGCTGATCAAGGTCGGCATCTTCGCGGTCATGCCGTTCATTGGTGCCACGGTCGGGATCCTCCTGGCGGGCATCGTCTCCGACCTGCTGATCCGCAAGGGCTACTCGCTGTCGTTTGCCCGCAAGCTGCCGCTGGTGGTGGGCTCGATGCTGGGGATGTCGATCGTGCTGGTGAACTTCACCGACTCCAATGTGCTGTGCATCGCCGTGCTGACCCTGGCGTTCTTCGCCCAGGGCATCGCCTCGTCGTCGTGGGCTGCCGTGTCGGAAGTGGCGCCAAAGGAGCTGATCGGCCTGACCGGCGGCATTACCAGCCTGGCGGCGAACATCGGCGGCATCGTCACACCGATCGTGATCGGCGCCATCGTGCACGCCAGTGGCTCGTTCGCCATGGCGTTCTGGTTCATCGGTGGTGTGGCGTTGATGGGCACACTGTCTTACTCGCTGCTGCTTGGGAAGCTGTATCGCATCGAGCTGAAGACTGCGGGCTGAGCCTGGGAGTGTATTGACGGTACCGGCCTCTTCGCGGCTAAAGCCGCTCCTACGGGGGGACGGTATTGGCCCTGAGTTTGACGCTATCCCTGTAGGAGCGGCTTCAGCCGCGAAAGGCCGGTACAGGTGCCTTGGATAGTCCAACCCAACCCCGCTTTCGTCCAACTTTGCCGGCCAGCCGCTGGATACGCTGACCACTCCAGTACGGAGGATCCACCCATGACCTACCTGTTCAACCCGCCGGCCATCGTCAGCCTGCCAATCCGCGGCAGCGATGCGCGCTTCCCGGTCGGCCGGGTGTTCTGCCTCGGCCGCAACTACCCGTGGCCGGAATCCTACGGCGCGGCGCCGCAGGAGCCTGTGTTTTTCATGAAACCGGCAAGCAACGTGGTCGAGGCCCTGGGCGAACTGCCCTTCCCGCCGCAGACCGACGAGTTCTGCCATGAGATCGAGCTGGTCGCGGCCATCGCCAAAGGCGGCGCCAACATCGCCCGCGAGCATGCCCTGGAGCACGTGTTCGGCTTTGCCGCCGGCCTGGACATGACCCGTCGCGATCACCAGCGCAAGGCCAAGGCCGAGGGCCTGCCATGGGAAGGCGCCAAGGTGTTCGAGGCTTCGGCACCGATGACCGCCATCGTCCCCGCCAGCGAATGCGACTGGCCGCTGGATGCGGCCCTTTGGCTGCAGGTCAATGGCCAGGAGCGCCAACGTGCACACCTCAGCCAGCAGACCTGGGCATTGGCCGAAGTGATCAGCAGGCTGTCTCGCCAGCTGCCGCTGCGCCCGGGCGACCTGATCATGACCGGCAGCCCGCCCGGTGTGGCACCGCTGAACCCGGGCGACACGATACACGCCGGGATCGACGGTATCGGCGAACTGCACCTGCACGTCGGTCCTCGCCCTGCCGGGCATACCGTCAACGCCGCCTGAACCTGTTGGAGCCTATCGATGAGCCAAAACAAGAAAGTCGCGCTGGTCACCGGTGCTGGCAGTGGCATCGGCCGTGCCGTCGCCCTCGCCCTGCTCGAGGACAACTTCAGCCTGGTCCTCGCCGGGCGCCGCGCCGAACCGCTACAAGCCGTCGTCGAGCAAGCGCAAGCAGCGGGTGGTGAGGCCTTGGCCGTTCCCACTGACGTGCGCGATGAGCAAAGCGTCGCGCACTTGTTCGCCACCATCGAGGAGGTGCATGGCCGCCTCGACGTAATGTTCAACAATGCCGGCATCAACGCCCCCGCTGTACTCGTCGACGAGCTTCCGTTGGAGAACTGGCGCAACGTCATCGCCACCAACGTCGATGGTGTATTCCTGTGCGCTCGCGCCGCCTTCGGCCTGATGCGCCGCCAGCAGCCGCAAGGCGGGCGGATCATCAACAACGGCTCGATCTCGGCGCACACCCCACGCCCGTTCACCGCACCTTACACCGCCAGCAAGCATGCGGTGCTGGGCCTGACCAAAGCGCTGGCGCTGGATGGTCGGCCTTACAACATCGTGTGCAGCCAGTTGGACATCGGCAACGCCCTGACCGAGTTGTCCGAGCGCATGACCCGGGGTGTGCGTCAGGCCAATGGCGAGATCGCCGCCGAGCCGATGCTCGACGTGCGCCATGTGGCCGATGCGGTGCGTTACATCGCAGCGCTGCCGCTCGACGCCAATGTACTGAACATGACCGTGATGGCCAGCAACATGCCGTTCGTTGGCCGTGGCTGATCCCTGTTTATGATGGAGTGACCGATGAAACCAGAAATCCTGCAACTGAGCCCTATCCTGATCCCACAGATACGTGAGCGCCTGGAACAGCTGTTCACCGTACACCGTTACTACGAACAGGCCGACAAGGATGCCTACGTCAGCCAGTATGCAAACAACATTCGGGGCGTGATTACCGGCGGCCACACCGGCATCAGCCAGGCGCTGATGGCGCGCCTGCCCAACCTCGAAGTGATCGCCGTCAATGGCGTCGGCACCGACGCGGTAGACTTGGCCTATGCCCGCGATCGCGGCATCCAGGTGACGGCGACCATCGGTGCGCTCACCGAGGACGTCGCCGATCTTGCCATCGGCCTGCTGATCGGCTTGTGCCGGGGGATCTGCACCGGTGACCGCTTCGTTCGCGCCGGCCGTTGGGCCACCAGCACCACGCCGCTGGCACCGCTGCCACTGGCCCGGCAGGTGTCGGGCATGCGCGTGGGCATCGTCGGCATGGGCCGGGTCGGTCGGGCGGTAGCACAGCGGGCGGCAGCCTTCGGTTGCCCAATCCGCTACACCGATCTACAGGCGCTGGATGTGCCCTACGGGTTCGAGGCAGATCTGCTGCAGTTGGCCAAGGGCAGCGATGCGCTGATCCTCGCGGCGGCGGCTGACAAGGGCGAGGCGCTGATCAATCGCGACGTGCTTCAGGCGTTGGGCAGCGAGGGGTACCTGATCAACATCGCACGCGGCAAGCTGGTAGATGAGCCTGCGTTGATCGCCGCGCTGCAGGCCGGCGAGATCGCTGGCGCGGCGCTGGATGTGTTTGCCGATGAACCGCGAGCGCCCGAGGCGTTGTTCGAGCGCGAAGATGTAGTCCTGCAACCGCATCGAGCCAGTGCCACGGTACAGACACGCACGCGCATGGGCGAGATGGTGGTGGCCAGCCTGGTGGATGTATTTGCCGGGCGCACGCCGCAGGGGTTGGTTATCTAGTCGGCTCGTGCTGGCCTCCTCGCGGGAAAGCCCGCTCCCACAGGTGCAGCGCCGTATTTGAAGGCGGTGCAAATTCCGTAGGAGCGGGCTTGCCCGCGAAGAGGCCGACACAGGCAGCAAAGGGTTTTCAGGCCAAAGCCAGCTCCACCGCCTCCCCCGTCAACCGCACCGGCCACACCCGCAACCTCTGCCCGGCATCCTCCAGGCACTCCCCACTCAGCAGGCTGAAATGCTGCTTGTACAACGGCGCCGCCACCACCAGTTCGCCCTGCACGCTGCCCACCAGCCCACGGCCGATGATATTGGCGCCGGAGCGCGGGTCACGGTTGTCCACCGCGTATAACGGCTGCGCCTGCCCCGGCAGGTAGAACAACGCCACCTGGGCCCCATCGAACCAAACCACGACCCCGGAATCGGCCACCAGGTCTTGCGCCTGGCACACCGTCTGCCAGTTTTCTTGCGTGTTCACAGCAGCATTGGCCAGGTTCATCAGACAGCCTCCTCGACAGTTGGGATCAGGTGCAGCGATGCAGCGGGCCGGCGTTGTTCGCGTTCGCGCACGAAGTGCACGTCCGGGTCGGCGCGTCGGTCGTTGACGAAGGTACGGAAGCGCTTGAGCTTCTCCGGATCGTTGAGGGCATTGGCCCATTCGCATTCATACTGGTCGACCACATGCTGCATCTGCGCTTCCAGCTCGCTGGCCAGGCCCAGGCTGTCGTCGATGACCACCTGCTTCAGGTAGTCCAGCCCGCCTTCCAGGTTTTCACGCCACACCGAGGTGCGCTGCAGCTTGTCGGCCGTGCGGATGTAGAACATCAGCACGCGGTCGATCAGGCGTACCAGGGTTTCGTCGTCCAGGTCGGTGGCGAACAGCTCGGCATGCCGCGGGCGCATGCCGCCGTTCCCGCACACGTACAGGTTCCAGCCCTTGTCGGTGGCGATAACGCCGATGTCCTTGCTCTGCGCTTCGGCGCATTCACGGGTGCAACCCGATACCGCGAACTTGAGCTTGTGGGGGCTGCGCAGGCCCTTGTAGCGGTCTTCCAGGCGCAGGGCCATGGCGACACTGTCCTGCACGCCGTAACGGCACCAGGTACTGCCCACGCACGACTTTACCGTGCGGGTCGACTTGCCATAGGCGTGACCGGTTTCGAAACCGGCCTCGATCAGTTCGCCCCAGATCAGCGGCAGCTCGTGCAACTGGGCGCCGAACAGGTCGATGCGCTGGCCACCGGTGATCTTGGTGTACAGGTCGTATTTCTTGGCCACCTGGCCGATGACGATGAGCTTGTCGGGGGTTATTTCACCACCGGGAATGCGCGGCACCACCGAATAGGTGCCGTTTTTCTGCATGTTGGCCATGAAGGTGTCGTTGGTGTCCTGCAGCGGCACCAGCGCCGGGTCCATGATCGGCTGGTTCCAGCACGAGGCGAGAATGTTGCCCACCGCCGGCTTGCAGATGTCACACCCCAGATGGCCCTTGCCATGGCGCTGGAGCAGTTCGCTGAAGGTGCGGATACCCTCCACCCGCACCAACCCGTACAGCTCCTGCCGAGTGTAGGCAAAGTGCTCGCACAGGCTCTTGTCCACCGCCACGCCGCGGGCCGTCAGCTCGTGCTCGAAGACTTGCTTGAGCAGGGCCGCGCAACCGCCGCAGCCGGTCGCGGCCTTGGTGCAGCCCTTGACCGCAGCCAAGTCGCTACAGCCACTGTCGATCGCGGCGCACACCGCCCCCTTGCTGACGTTGTGGCAGGAGCAGATGGTCGCGCTGTCAGGCAGTGCATCGGCGCCCAAGGCCGGCGCACCACCGCCTTGCGGCAAGATGAGCGCTGCCGGGTCGGCCGGCAGGGCGATGCCGTTCTGGGCGTACTGCAACAGGGTGTCGTAATAGCTGTTGTCGCCGACCAGCACCGCGCCGAGCACGTGCTTGCCGCTGGCATCCACCACCAAACGGCGGTAAGCGCTGTTGGCTTCATCGATGAAGCGATAGCTGCGCGCGCCCGGCGTGGCACCGTGGGCGTCGCCGATCGAACCGACATCCACACCCAGCAGCTTGAGCTTGGTCGACATGTCGGCGCCGGTGAACGCCACCGCCGCCTCGCCCATCAGCAGCCCAGCCAGGTTGCGCGCCATGCTGTAGCCCGGGGCGACCAGGCCGAACACGCTGCCGTTCCACGAGGCGCACTCGCCGATGGCGAAGATACGTGGGTCGCTACTGCGGCAGTGGTTGTCGATGACCACGCCACCGCGCGCGGCGATGTCCAGGCCGCAGCCCCGGCCCAGTGCATCCTGTGGGCGGATACCGGCGGAGAACACGATCAGGTCGGTTTCCAGGTGCTCACCGCCGTCGAAGTTCATGCGGTAGCGGTAGGTTTCACCGGCACTGACCGACTGGGTGGCGCGCGACAGGTGCACCCCCACACCCAGCGCTTCGATCTGCGCCTTCAACGCGGCACCGCCCTCGCCGTCCAGCTGGACCGGCATCAGCCGTGGGGCGAATTCCACCACGTGGGCTTCCAGCCCCAGCGACTTGAGGGCGTTGGCCGCTTCCAGGCCAAGCAGGCCACCGCCGACCACCACCCCTCGGCGGGCACCGGCTGCGGCAGCACGAATGCCATCGAGGTCGTCCAGGGTGCGGTAGACCAGGCGGGCATTGCCGCTGGAGCCTTCGATCGGCGGCACGAAGGGATAGGAGCCGGTGGCCAGCACCAGCTGGTCGTAGCCATAGCGACCTTCGGCAGTGACGACTTCGCGGCGCTCACGATCGATCTCCAGCACGGCCTCACTCAGGTGCAGGTGCACGCCATTGGCGTCGTAGAAATCGTGCTCACACAGGGCCAGGGTTTCGGCACAGCTGCCGCCGAAGTATTCGGACAGGTGCACGCGGTCATATGCGCGTTGGCGCTCTTCGCCGAATACCCGCACCTCGAAGCGCTGCAGGGCGCCGCGACTGACCAGTTGTTCGACGCAATGGTGGCCGACCATGCCGTTGCCGACGATGACCAGTCGCTCTCGTTGCCCGCTGCTCGCTGTTGCCTTCATAAGCCGATCCTCGATCAAAAAAAAAGCGCCTGGAGCCGAAGCTCCAGGCGCCTTTGCCTGTATTCATCACGGTAGGGGGCCCGGGTTGATCGCCGTTGATCAGTGGGCTTTGTTGTATCCGAGGTTAAGCAGGGAGCGTGCCAATCGGGTTGCCTGGGTTGCCTGTGTCGGCCTCTTCGCGAGTAAACCCGCTCCTACACTGGCCTCCACTGGTTCACCAGCGAAGGGGGCCGCCCAGCCAATGCACATTCAAAGTGCACAGCACCCCATCTTGGAGCACTTCAGTACACATCGCGCCGATAACGCCTGGCCTTGCTCAAGCCTTCGACATAAGCCGCAGCCGCCGCCGCATCCATCCGGCCATGCTCGGCGACGATCACCCGCAACGCCGCATCCACGTCCCTGGCCATGCGCTGCGCATCGCCACACACATAGAAATACGCCCCCGCCTCCAGCCACTGCCACAGCAGCGCACCCTGCTCGAGCATGCGCTGCTGCACATAGATCTTCTCGACCTGGTCCCGCGAGAACGCCGTGTCCAGCCGCAGGTGCCCCGCCGCCTGCCAGGCCTGCAACTGCTCCTGGTAATAGAAATCGGTCGCTGCGTACTGCTCACCGAAGAACAGCCAGTTGTCACCCTTTGCCCCCCGTGCCTCTCGCTCCTCGAGAAACGCACGGAACGGTGCAATGCCAGTACCAGGGCCCACCATGATCACCGGCACGCTGTCGTCCTCGGGCAAGCGGAAGTGCTTCGACACCTGCGGGAAGATCGCCACTTTCTGTACCTGCGCACGGTCAGCAAGGAAGCTTGAGCACACGCCTTTACGTTCGCCATAACGCACCGTCGACACCGTCAGATGCACCTGGCCTGGGTGCGCCAGCGGGCTGGAGCTGATCGAATAGAGCCGCGGCTGCAATGGCTTGAGCAGTTCTAGCCAGCTGGCCAGCGACAACTGCTGGGGGAAGGCGCGCAGCACATCGACCAGTTGCCGGCCCCACAGCCAATCTTGCAGCTCGGCCTTGCATTCAGGCTGCAGCAAACGCTGCAGGTCAGGCGCATTGCTGGCAAATGCCTGCAGTTGTTGCGCAGTGACCTTGGCAATTTCCAGGTGTGTTTGCAGGGCTTCGGCCAATGGCATGGCGCAATGACCTTTAAGCTCGACCATCGCCTGGCCGTCGAGCTGCATCAGCGTCAGCAGCTCTTCTACCAGGGCCGGGCAGTTGCGCGGCCATACGCCCAGGGCATCGCCGGCAGCATAACTGAAGCCGCTGCCGCCCAGGTCGAAGACCAGCTGGCGGGTTTCCTTGCTGGCGCCGGGGCCATTGAGCAGGCGGTTTTCCAGTACGGTGGCCATCCAGGGTTGCTGCTTGCTGAACGCCGATACGGGTGCAGGTTCACTCGCCGGAGGTGGCGCCGCGGCACTGCCCAGTGCAGGCAATAACGCTTCGAGCCAGCCGGCAAAGGCCTCGTCGAAGTCAGGCTCGCAGTCCACCCGTGGCAGCAGGCGCTGCCCTCCCAGCTCGGCCAGGCGCTGGTCGAGCTTGCGGCCAAAACCGCAGAACTGGTCGTAACTGGAGTCGCCCAAGGCCAGTACGGCATAGGGCAGCCCGGCGCAGTGGGCGCCCTCCTCGCCCTGCAAGGCCTGCCAGAATGCCGCGCCGCTGTCGGGCGCGTCGCCATCGCCAAAGGTGCTGGCGATCAACACCACACTGGCAACACCCTGCAGCTGGCTTGGGCTGACCGCCTCCAGGCAGCTGAGTTGCACGTTCAGACCAGCACCGCGCAGGCGCGCGGCACAGCGTTCGGCCAGTTGCTCACCATTGCCGGTCTGCGAGGCCCACAACACCTGATGCCATGGCGCGGCCTGTGCCGCGATGGGCGCAGTTACAGGCTGGGCGAACAGCCCGGCCAGCAAACCGTCGACAAACAAACGACGGCTGGCAGCCAGCGGCGCACTGGCGGGCAAGCGGGGTACGCCCTCGGCGCGGGCCTGGTCCAGACCCAGCAGGAAACCTTGCAGGTAATGTCGCTCTTCTTCGGCCAGCACCGGAACCGGCAGGGTGTGCAGGCCAAGCAGACGGGACAGGATGGCGGTCGGCATGCGGACAGGCTCTACAGTGGCAGTGTTCAGATCAAGGGCGTCGATGCGCTCGCCTGCGACCCGCTCCAGGGCTACGGCGCAGTGTTTGAAGGCAGGCTGCAGCGACAGCGGGTCGACCGCATCGCAGGTCGCGGCATTGATCGCCAGTTGCTCGCCGATCAGGTCATTCCAGTGAAACGGCGCAAAGCAGTTGCCCGGCATGACCCGGTCACTGATGCGCGCCGGCAACACGGCGTGCCCCCGGCGCGAGCGAACGGCCACCTGGTCCTTTTCAGCGACACCCAGCCGGGCGGCATCCTCGGGGTGAATCTCAAGGTAGGGGCCGGGCTCCAGCTTGTTCAGTGCCGGCACCTTGCCGGTCTTGGTCAACGTGTGCCATTGGTGCTGCACGCGACCGGTGTTCAGCACCATGGGGTAGTTATCGTCCGGCACTTCCGCTGCCGGTAACCAGGGCCGCGCAAAGAAGCGCGCCTTGCCGCTGGCGGTGGGAAAGGCCAGTGCCGGCCGCCTACCCCGGGCATCGAGCAGGAACGCCTGGCTGCTGCCGTCGTTGAGGTAGCGCAGCGGGCTACGATGCTGCTCGCTGCCCGGTGCACAAGGCCACTGGCGCGGCTGTGTACGCAATTCGGCATAGCCGATACCGCGCAGGTCATAACCGGTAACAGGGTTGTGGAAGCGGCGTATTTCCTCATACACCGCTTCGGCATTGGGGTAGTCGAAGGCGTCGGCATAGCCCATGGCACATGCCACGCGGGCAATGATCTGCCAGTCCGGCAAACTTTGCCCGGGGGGCTCGACAGCGCGTGGCATCAGGGTGAGGTTGCGCTCGCTGTTGATCATCACACCCTCGCCTTCGGCCCACAGCGCGGCCGGCAGCAGGATGTCGGCGTAACGGTTGGTTTCGGTGTCGAGGAAGGCGTCCTGGGTAATGACCAGCTCGGCCTTGCGCAGGCCGTCGATCACTTGCTGGCGGTTGGCGACACTGGCCACCGGGTTGCTGCAGATAACCCAGCAGGCTTTCACTTCACCGGCTTTCATCTGCCCGAACAGCGCCACCGTACCCTCGCCGCCCTCGCTTCGCAGGCTGCCGGGTGGCAGTTGCCACTGTCGTTCGACGAACGCGCGGTCGTCGTCCACCAACGCAGAGCGCTGGCCTGGCAAGCCGGGGCCCATGTAGCCCATGTCGCGGCCGCCCATGGCATTGGGCTGGCCGGTCAGTGAGAACGGGCCGCTACCGGGGCGGCAGATGGCACCCGTGGCCAAATGCAGGTTACAGATGGCGTTGCTGTGCCAGGTGCCGTGAATGCTCTGGTTCAAGCCCATGGTCCAGCAGCTCATCCAGTTGTTGGCGCTGCCGATCCATTCGGCGGCCTTGATGATATCGGCCTCGGCCAGCCCGGTGATGGCGGCTACGCGCTCGGGGATATAGTCGTCGAGGAAGGCCGGCAGTTCGTCCCAGCCTTCGGTGTGGCGGGCGATAAAATCGGGGTTGGTGTGGCCGTTGCGATGCAGCAGGTGCAAAAGGCCGTTGAGCAAGGCCATGTCACTGCCGGGGCGCACCTGCAGAAACAGGTCGGCCTTGTCGGCGGTTGCGCTGCGCCGCGGGTCGACGACGATCAGCCTGGCGCCGGCCTTGACCCGATCAAGCAGGCGCAGGAACAGGATCGGGTGGCAGTCGGCCATGTTGGCGCCGATCACCAGAAAGACGTCGGCGTGCTCGAAGTCCTGGTAACTGCCAGGTGGGCCATCGGCGCCCAGCGAAAGCTTGTAGCCACTGCTGGCGCTGGCCATGCACAGGCGCGAGTTGGACTCGATGTGGCGCGTACGAATAAAACCCTTGGCCAGCTTGTTGGCCAGGTACTGGGCCTCCAGCGACATTTGCCCGGACACGTACAGCGCCACGGCATCTGGGCCGTGCTGGTCGATGATGCCGCGCAGACGCTCGGCGGTGGCAGCGATGGCCTGGTCCATACTGGTGCGCACTGGCGGCTGGCTGCGTTGCTGGCGCACATAGGCGTCGGCCATGCGCCCGCTCGCACTCAGTGGCAGATGTGCGGTGAGGCCTTTGGTGCATAGGCGGCCAAAGTTGCTCGGGTGCAGCTTGTCGCCGCTGATCTTGCCGACCTTGCCATCGGCAACGCTCATGACGATGCCGCAGCCCACGCCGCAGTAGGGGCAGACGCTGCGTACTTCGCTGTTGGCCATGGGCGGGCTCCTGTGGAAAACGCAAAAAGGCGCCGGCTGCCCCGGCATGCTGATGCAAGCGGGGCAACACGGCGCCTTTGTCGTGAAATGGTGAGGGCTGTCGACGTTGATAGCCCGGGATGAGGGTAGATCAGCAATTTATGGGCCAGCTATACCGGCCCTTTCGCGGGCATGCCCGCTCCCACAGGGATATCGCAAGGCCTGAGGGCGGCGCCGTACCTGTGGGAGCGGGCGTGCCCGCGAAGAGGCCTGCACAGGGTACGCACCATGCGGTGGCAAGCCGGTACCCGCTGGCGCTATGCTGGGGCAATTTTCAGCATGAGCAACTGCCCTCCCCCCATGTCCCAGGTGATCCTCAAGACCCCCGCCCAACTCGACCTGATGCGCCGCGCCGGCCAGCTACTGGCCCAGGTGTTCACCGAACTCGACAGCTTCATCCGCCCCGGCGTGACCACGATGCAGATCAACGACCGCGCCGAGGCGTTCATCGTCGATACGCTCAAGGCACGGCCAGCAAGCAAAGGCCAGTATGGCTTCCCTTACTCGCTCAATACTTCGGTGGACCACGTGGTATGCCACGGCATACCCAAGGTCGATGAGGTGCTCAAGGAAGGCTCGATCATCAACGTCGACATCACGCTGGAACAGGGCGGCTACATTGCCGATTCGTCGAAGATGTATTGCATCGGCAAGATCAGCGAAGAAGCCCGGCGCCTGGTCGACACCACCTATGACGCGTTGTGGAAAGGCATCGAGCAGGTGCGCCCTGGGGCAACGCTGGGTGATATTGGTCATGCCGTGCAGGCCCATGCCGAGGCGGCGGGTTACAGCGTGGTGCGCGAGTATTGCGGCCACGGTATTGGCCAGCAGATGCATGAAGGGCCAGAGGTACTGCACATTGGCCAGCGCGGCATGGGCATGAAGCTGAAACCGGGGATGGTGTTTACCATCGAGCCGATGATCAACCAGGGTGGCCGCGGCACGCGCGAGTTGAAGGATGGCTGGACGGTGATCACCCGGGACCACAGCTTGTCGGCGCAGTGGGAGCATACCGTGGCGGTGACTGAGGGTGGGTATGAGGTGCTGACATTGCGGGAGGAGGAACGTCGTGGCTGAAGCTGCGGCAAACGCGTGCAGGTATGGATACAAAATGCAGGCACAAAAAAAGCGACCCTAGGGTCGCTTTCT
>NZ_JBICJR010000011.1:0-29328 GCF_043103245.1 Pseudomonas sp. YQ_6 | reverse complement strand
GACGGCCTGCGCCCAGCCATCGATGCGTGTCCACCCTCGATCAGGCGTAGGAGCGGGTTTACCCGCGAATACGGTAGCGGCGGCAGCGGTGAACGGGGGGTGGAGATTGGCCAGCAGGGCCGGCCCTTTCGCGGGTAAACCCGCTCCTACACGACGGCCTGTGCCCAACCATCGATGCGTGTCCACCCCCGATCCGGCGTAGGAGCGGGTTTACCCGCGAATACGGTAGCAGCGGCAGCGGTGAACGGCGGGTGGAGATTGGCCAGTAGGGCCGGCCTCTTCGCGGGTGAACCCGCTCCTACACGACGGCCTGTGCCCAACCATCGGTGCGTGTCCACCCTCGATCAGGCGTAGGAGCGGGTTTACCCGCGAAGGGGCCGATTCAGGCAAACGCCGCCAGCAAATCCTGCGCAAATACATGGGCTGCCTCGCCAACCCCCTGTGCCCGGTGCCGGGCCAGGGTGAACGGCACCCCAAAATCAAGCTCAGGGTCCAGCGCCCATATCAGCCCATCGGCCTCCCAGGCCTGTGCGCAATGGCATGGCAAGTAGCCAATATGCCGCCCAGACAGAATGAACGTCAGCACGCTTTCGATCTGCTCCGCCACTGCCGTGCTGCGTCTGCTCTGGAACGGTTCGCCCCCTTTGAGAAAACGGTACGGATGGCGCACCTGGTCCATGTCCAGCAACCGCTCAAGCCCAATATCCGTTTCGCCATACAGCACATGCCCCTTGCCGCAATACAGCCGCTGTCGTTCCGCGAACAAGGGCTGGTAATCAAAGGCCGCCTGGTTGCCGGAAAAGTAGCTTATGGCATAGTCCAGACGCTGCTCCAGCAACAGCCGTTCCAGCTCCGCCGGCGGTGCACTGACAAGCTCCAGTTGCACCGATTCCTCTCGCCTGCGAAATGCCGCAATGGCCGCCGCCAGTTTCAGGCTCACCGCCTTGTCCTGATTTTCCGCCATGCCAATGCGCACAGTTCCCAGCAGTCGCCCGGCAACGCCGTTGGCCTGCTGGCGAAACTGTTCGATGTTCAGCAGCAGCCCACGCGCCGCGTCCAGTAGCAACTCACCTTTTTCCGTCAGGCGAAACCCACCCTTGCCGCGGCTGCACAGGCGGTAACCCAAACGTGCCTCCAGTTGCGCCATGCGCTGGCTGATAGTGGGCTGGCTCAGGCCCAGCACGCCTTGAGCGGCGCTGAAGCCACCCGCCTCGACTACAGTGACGAACAGCCGCAGCAGGTGCAGGTCGGGATCGTGCACTTGTCCGAGCATTACATTGCTCCTGATGAATGTCAGCTTTGCAAACTTGCCATTGGTGCAATGTAACCCGGCTGGCATGCTCGCGGCATCCACCCATTTACCGAGGTGTCCGCCATGCGTCGATCGTTGTGCCTTTTATCTCTTGTTCTAGCCCTGCCGCTGCAGGCCGAAGAAAAGGTCGTCAACCTCTACAGCTGGGCCGATTACGTCGCCCCGCAAACCCTGCAGCGCTTCGAACAGGAAACGGGCTACAAGGTGCGTTACGACACCTTTGACACCCCCGAGGTGCTGGAAACCAAGCTGTTGACCGGTGGTAGCGGCTACGACGTGGTGGTGCCGTCATCCACCGTGCTGGCCCGGGCGCTCAAGGCCAATGCCCTGCAAGCGCTGGACGCTCAGACCATGCCTGGCTATGGCAACCTCGACAAGGACCTGCTGGGCAAACTGGCCGAGGTTGACCCCGGCAACCGCCATGCCGTGCCGTACACCTGGGGTACGCTGGGCCTGGGGGTAAATGTGGAGGCAGTACGCCAGCGCCTTGGCGATGTACCGCTGGACAGCCTCGACCTGTTGTTCAAGCCCGAGTACGCCACCCGCCTGAAGGGTTGCGGCATCGCTTTGCCTGACTCGCCCCAGGAGGTGATCGGCGTAGCCCTGAATTACCTGGGCAAGGACCCTTACAGCCAGAACAAGGATGACCTGGCTGCCGCGCAGAACCTGCTCAGCCAGTTGCAGCCGTCGATCAGCTACGTTGCCAACGGCCGGCAGATCAACGACCTGGCCAATGGCAGCGTGTGCCTGGCGCTGACCTACAACGGTGACGCAGCGATGGCCGCCGACCAGGCCCGTCGTGCCGGCAAGCCTTTCGAGGTGATCTACCGCATCCCCCGCGAAGGCACGCTGGTATGGCAGGACAACCTGGTCATCCCCAAGGACGCCCCGCACCCCGAGGCCGCACGGGCGTTCATCGCCTTCATGCTCAAGCCAGAGTCGGTGGCAGCGCTGACCAACACGCTGTTCTTCGCCAATGCCAACCAGGCTGCCACGCCGCTGGTGGACGAAGCGGTGCGCAACGACCCGGATATCTATCCGTCGGCCGAGGTGCGTCAACGCCTGTATGCCGACCGCAGCATGGCCTTGGCCGACCTGCGCCAACGCAACCGTCTGTGGACTGCCTTCCGCAGCCGGCAGTAGCCCATGACAATCAAGGAGCCCGACCGTGGACCAAGCCGCAAGCAATGACCAGGCCATGACCCGCGATAGCCTGTATGGTACCGCCGCAGAAAGCACCTACGCCGGTGTTGTCAGTTTTTCCCGCCGTCGCTACAGCCGCGACTTGCGCGGTGTGGATGTGGTGGTCAGCGGTGTGCCGTTCGACACGGCCACCAGTAACCGCCCCGGCGCGCGCTTCGGCCCGCGGGCGATCCGTGCGGCCTCGGTCCAGCAGGCCTGGGCCCGCCACTGGCCGTGGGCATTCGACCCGTTCGACCACCTGGCGGTGATCGACTATGGCGACTGCCCCTTCGACAGCGGCACGCCGCAGTCGGTACCGGACAGCATCGAGGCCCATGCCGAGCACATTCTGCAGGCGGGTTGCGCCATGCTGACCCTTGGTGGCGACCATTTCATCAGCTACCCGCTGCTCAAGGCTCACGCCCGCCGCCATGGCCCGCTGGCGCTGATCCATTTCGATGCGCACAGTGACACCTGGCCGGACGAGGCGGGCAAGCGCATCGACCACGGCACCATGTTCTGGCATGCCGCCCGCGAAGGCCTGGTTGACCCGGCCCACTCGGTGCAGATTGGCCTGCGCACGACCAATGACGACAGCCAGGGCTTTGCCATTCTCGATGCCAGGCAAGTGCACCGCCAGGGCACAGAGGCGGTAATTGCAGCGATTCGCCAGCGGGTGGGCGAGCGGCCGGTGTATCTGACCTTCGACATCGACTGCCTCGACCCGGCCTACGCGCCCGGTACCGGAACGCCAGTGTGTGGCGGGCTAAGCACGGTGCAGGCGCTGGAGATTCTGGGTGGGCTGCGTGGCATCAACCTGGTAGGCATGGACTTGGTGGAAGTGGCGCCAGCCTATGACCATGCCGATATCACCGCGTTGGCCGGGGCAACCCTGGCCATGGAGATGCTGTGCCTGTATGCGGCGCGGCACAAGGTGGATAACGGCCAGTAGAAGGTTGCGGCCATTGGAGGGCGAAGCAGCCCTCCGCGGCCCATACTGAAACATCAGGAATCAACTCCACCCGCATTCACACTTTTGCCGCGAACCCCTCGCGCCTTAGGCTATCAAACCCACCAGGCGCGGCATTTTCGTACAGGAGGTGAAGCATGACCCCGACATTGCCCATCCTGGCCCTCGGCCTGGCCTTGTGCCTGCCCGCGCACGCGGCTGCGCAGCAGCCCGTGCAACGTGCTGCCGGCAACAACAACCCTTACAACAGCCCGATCCAGCGGGCCAACCCCAACAGCCGTCAAGGCAGCATGCCGGCTGCGCCACCGGTACGTGGCCCGTCCACCGACCCCTACCAGCGCCCACCCACCCTGGACAACCGCGGCATCGGCAATGGCGACAACCTGCGCCGTCAGCAGCAAACCCCGAACCTGGAACCCACCCGGCCACCGCGCGACAACCCTCGTGCGCCTTAAGCCTACTTGAAAGGAATCCGGCATGCTTCGAGCACCCTGGCTAGTCACCCTGACCGCCGCTGCGCTACTGCCACTGTGGGCGCATGCGGCGGCCGAACAGCGGTTCCCCAGCGAAGAAGGTACCTTGATCGTCGACACGCTTGCCGATGGCCTGCGCAACCCCTGGGCCCTGGCCTTCCTGCCCGGTGGCAAGGACATGCTGGTGACCGAGCGCGCCGGCAACCTGCGGCTGGTCAATGCCGAAGGCAAGGTTGGCCCGTCGATCAGCGGTGTACCCAAGGTCTGGGCCGAAGGCCAGGGCGGCTTGCTGGATGTGGCGCTGTCGCCGGAGTTCGGCAAGGACCGCACCGTCTACCTGTCCTACGCCGAGGAGGGCAGCGACGGCAAGGCCGGTACTGCGGTCGGCCGCGGGCAGCTGTCCGAAGACCGCGCCCGGCTGGAGAATTTCACCGTGATCTTCCGCCAGCAGCCCAAGCTGTCGGTGGGTAACCACTTCGGCTCGCGGCTGGTGTTCGACCGCGACGGCTACCTGTTCATCGCCTTGGGCGAGAACAACCAACGCCCCACTGCCCAGGACCTGGACAAGTTGCAAGGCAAGGTCGTGCGTATTCTGCCGGACGGCGAAGTGCCCAAAGACAACCCCTTCGTCGGCAAGGACAACGTGCGCCCGGAGATCTGGTCGTACGGCCACCGTAATCAGCAAGGCGCCGCGCTCAACCCCTGGACCGGCCAACTGTGGACCCACGAACACGGCCCGCGCGGTGGTGATGAAATCAACATCCCAAAGCCTGGCAAGAACTATGGTTGGCCGATTGCGACCCACGGCATCAACTACTCGCTGCTGCCAATCCCCGAGGCCAAGGGCGAGCGTGTGGACGGCATGGTCGACCCGCACCATGTATGGGAAAAGTCACCGGGTATCAGCGGTATGGCGTTCTACGACAGCCCAACGTTCAAGGCCTGGGACCACAATCTGTTCATAGGGGCGCTGGCCACGCAGGAATTGATCCGCTTGCAACTGGATGGCGACAAGGTGGTGCACGAGGAGCGGTTGCTCGGTGACCTGAAGGCGCGTATCCGTGACGTGCGGGTAGGGCCGGATGGTTACCTGTATGTACTGACCGATGACAAGGACGGTGCGCTACTCAAGGTCGGCCTGGCCGACTGACGCGCGCCTGCACCGAGGGTGACAGTCGGGTAGAATGCGGCATGGCCCTCGACCCCCAAACCCTCTACCAGCAAGCCCTGAGCACTCGGGGCTACGTTGCTGACCCTGCCCAGGCCCGCGTCGTCGAGGCCTTGCAAGCCTGCTTCCAGTCCCTTGAGCAGGGCCGCCCTACCCAGGGCCTCTACCTCTGGGGCCCGGTCGGGCGCGGCAAGACCTGGCTGATGGACCAGTTCCACCAGTGTCTGCGCATACCGAGCCGGCGCCAGCACTTTCATCACTTCATGGCCTGGGTGCATCAACGCCTGTTTCAGCTCAACGGCACCGCCGACCCGCTGTTGGCCCTGGCGGCGGAGCTGGCGCGGCAGATCCGCGTGCTGTGCTTCGATGAATTGTTCGTCAGCGACATTGGGGATGCGATCATCCTCGGCCGCCTGTTTCAGGTATTGTTCGATCAGGGCGTGGTGATCGTCGCCACCTCCAACCAGCCACCCGAGCAGCTCTACCGCGATGGTTTCAACCGCGAGCGGTTCCTGCCTGCCATCGCCGCCATCGGTCGTCACATGCAGGTCCTGCCGGTAGCGGGCGAGCAGGATCACCGTCTGCACCCCGGTGAAGCGCGGCAGCGCTATTGGGTAGCCGAGGCGGGGCAGGCCAGCCAGCTGGGCGAGGTGTTTCTCCAGCTCAGCCCGGAAGATGCCGGCACTGATCAGCCCTTGGGTATTGGCTCAAGGCACATTCACGTCGTGCGGCGCAGTGAGCAGGCTATCTGGTGTCGTTTCACCGATCTGTGCGATCAACCCTTGGCGGCCATGGAGTTCATGGCCTTGTGCGACCGT
Organism: Pseudomonas sp. YQ_6; assembly: GCF_043103245.1. Taxonomy (NCBI): domain Bacteria; kingdom Pseudomonadati; phylum Pseudomonadota; class Gammaproteobacteria; order Pseudomonadales; family Pseudomonadaceae; genus Pseudomonas; species Pseudomonas sp. YQ_6. The sequence continues at coordinate 23,405 of NZ_JBICJR010000011.1, read as the reverse complement.
TTTCCCTCGATTCTGGTATCCGGCATTCCGGCGCTGGGCGGGGAGCTGCGGGCGGGGCGTATTGCCCGTGGCACCGAAGATGGCGCGGCGAGGGTAGTGGCGGGCGACCGTGAACTGCCTGCGCTTTCGCCCAAGGACGATGCGGTTCGCCGCTTCATTGCCCTGGTCGACGAATGCTATGACCGCCGGGTGGCGTTGTACCTGGAGGCACAGGTGCCGCTCGATGCCCTCTACACTCAAGGGTATCTGGCGTTCCCGTACCAGCGCACCCTGAGCCGGCTACGGGAGATGCAACTGCAACGCTTCGCCTGAAAAGGAGCCGACCATGCAGCCGTTATCGCATTATCTGCTGACCCAGGCCTATAACAATGGCTGGGCCAATCACCGCCTGTACAAGGCCTGCCTGCAACTGACCCAGGACGAGTTCGTCGCCCCGCGTTGCAGCTTCTTCCCGTCGATCAAGGCCACCCTCAACCATTTGCTGACGGTGGATTGGTTCTACCTGCATATGCTCGAGTGCGAGCAGCGCGGCGAGCAGCCCGATGCCGACGGCGAACGCTTTTTCGACCCGGAACAGCCGTTTGCCACCTGCACCGATCTGCATGCCGAGCAGGCCCAGGCTGACCACCGTTTGATCGCCTACTGCCGGGGGCTGAGTGATGGCGACCTGGGCCGCTATGTGAGCGTCGTGAGGCCTGATCGGGTGCAGCGCGAGCAGCGGCTGCGTTTGCTGGCGCATCTGTTCGAACATCAGGTGCATCACCGTGGGCAGGTGCACGCAATGCTCAGTGATACTGCGGTCAGGCCACCACAGCTGGATGAGTTTTTCTGCGAGGAAGAGGCCGAGCTGCGGGCGGGCGACTTTGCCGAGCTGGGCTGGACAGAAGCACTGGTCTGGAACGTGTAGAGGAACCCTGTGGCAGCAGCGGGCGTGCGCAAAATCTCAAAGCCTGCGTGCTCCCACAGGGGCCAATCATTGGCTCATTTGCCCAGCCATTCGACCAGGGTGCGATTGAACCGCACCGGTTCCTCGATTTGCGGCGCATGCCCCATGCCTTCGAACGTGATCAGTTCACCTTTGGGTATCAGCTTGGCCACCTGCGGCCCCAACTCTGCATAGTTGCCCAGCCTGGCCTTTACCTCCGGCGGCGCGATATCGCTGCCGATGGCCGTGGTGTCCTTGTCGCCGATCAGCAACAGGGTCGGCATCTGCAGGTGCTTGAACTCGTGGTACACCGGCTGGGTATAGATCATGTCGTAGATCAGTGCCGAGTTCCACGCCACCGCTTCATGCCCCGGCCCTTTGTTCAAGCCCACCAGCATCTGCACCCAGCGTTCATATTCAGGCTTCCAGCGCCCGGCGTAATAGGTCTTGCGCTCATAGGCACGTACGCCTTCGGCATCCAGCTTGAGTTCGCGGGCATACCACTGGTCCACGGTGCGGTAGGGCACCCCCAGGGCTTTCCAGTCTTCCAGACCGATCGGGTTGACCATTGCCAGGCGTTCCACCTGCTGGGGGTACATCAGCGCATAGCGGGTGGCGAGCATGCCGCCGGTGGAGTGGCCGAGCACAATGGTTTGCTTCACACCCAGCTGTTCGAGCAGGGCATGGGTGTTGTCGGCCAGTTGCTGAAAGCTGTACTGGTAATGCGCCGGTTTGCTCGACGTACAGAAGCCAACCTGGTCGGGCGCGATGACCCGGTAGCCGGCCTTGCTCAGGGCGTCGATGGTGGTTTCCCAGGTGGCGGCGCAGAAGTTCTTGCCGTGCATCAGCACCACGTTGTGGCCGTTGGCCTGGCCCTGGGCGGGTACGTCCATGTAGCCCATCTGCAGGGCCTGGCCCTGGGACTTGAAGTCGAAATGCTTGAGGGGGTGCGGGTAGCTGAAGCCTTCGAGCTGTGGGCCGTAGGTAGGCGACTCGGCAGCGATGGCCGAACTGCTGGCAAGGCAGGCCAGGGCAAGGGCGGTTGCGCGCAACATGGGGGCACTCCGTGTAGGGCCAGGTTGAATGGGGCGACTGTAACAGGCAGTGGACCACGCGAAACCTGAAAGGTGTTACCAGGCGTGAAACCAGCCCAGGGTAATCATCGCAAGCACCGCATAGCGGCCAGCCTTGGCCAGGGTCACCAGCAACAGGAAGCGCCAGAATGGCTCACGCATGATCCCGGCGATCAGCGTAAGCGGGTCGCCGATCACCGGCATCCAGCTGAGCAGCAGCGACCATTGCCCCCAGCGTTGGTAGCGCTGCTGCGCACGCGCCAGTTGGGCTGCGCTGAAAGGGAACCAGCGTTTGTCGCGCAGGTGCTCGATGGCCCGGCCCAGCAGCCAGTTGACCACCGAGCCGAGCACGTTGCCCAGGGTGGCTACCAGCAGCAGGGTCGCCCAGGCCTCGGGCTGGCGCAGCAACAGACCGACCAGCACGGCCTCTGATTGCAGCGGCAGCAGGGTAGCGGCACCAAAGGCGCTGAGAAACAGCGCCCCCAGGCTGAGCATCAGTAGTTGGCGACCACGGTGTCCTGGCCATCCCGGGTCACCCCGATGACCTGGTAGGCATCCTTGTGGTCACCCATCTCCATGCCGGGCGAGCCCATGGGCATGCCCGGCACCGCCAGGCCCCTGAGGTCGTTGCGCTTGACCAGCAGGCGCACCTGCTCGGCCGGCACGTGGCCTTCGACGAACTTGCCGTCGATCACCCCGGTGTGGCACGACGCGAGGCGTGGCGCCACGCCGAGGCGTTGCTTGACGGTGCTCATGTTTGGCTCGACGTGGTCGTTGACGGTAAAACCGTTGTCACGCAGGTGGCTGATCCAGGCCTTGCAGCAGCCGCAGTTGGGGTCGCGGTAGACGTCGATGGTCTCGGCGGCCTGGGCCAGGCCGGTGACGGCCAGCAGGCTCAGGGTCAGCAGGTGTTTGCGCAGCATGGTGAAGCACTCCTCTAAAAACGCAGGCGGATACCGGCGACCAGGCGGGTCTGGCCCAGATCTTGACCGTCTTCTCGGGCTTGGTTGGCACGCGAGCCGTGCAGGCGGTTGAAACTGAGCCCGACGTAGGGGGCGAAGCCGCGCGTGATTTCGTAGCGCAGGCGCAGGCCCACCTCGCTGTCGGCCAGCCCCGCGCCTTGTTCGCGCCCGGCGTCGTTGCGCCCGTAGAGGTTGGCCTCCAGGGTCGGCTCCAGTATCCAGCGGTTGGTCAGCAGCATAGCGTAAGCGGCTTCCAGGCGCAGCGCGGTCTGTTGCCGCTCGCCTGCATAGGCGGTGGCTTGCAGTTCCAGGCCGTACAACGGTGTGCCCTGGATGCCGAAGGCGGCCCAGGTTTGGCCACTGGCAGGCTTGAAGTCCTGGCGTGCACCGGCCACCAGTTCCCACCACGGGCTCACGGCATGGCCCCACAGCGCCTGTAGCTCGGCCTTGTGGGTCTTGCCCTGTTCGCGTTCGCCTTCGGTGCGCAGCCACAAGCGGTCGATATCGCCACCGACCCAGGCGGTGGCGTTCCAGTTCAGGGCACTGCTGCTCTCGAAGTTCTGGTATTCGAGCTTGTCCACGATCACTGCCCAGTTCAGCGCCCGGTCATGCGCCTGGTGCCCTGGCAATGGCGGGAAGGCGGCGCGGCGGTCGGCGTCGGTGATGACAGGCAGGGGCGTGCGAGGTTGGCTGAGGGAAGGCTGGTCATGGCCCATGCTTTCATGGGGCATGGGCATGGCCTGATGGCCCACCTGCCCGTGGTTCGTGTGTTCGGAACCAGCGGCCATCGCCCGTTCACTGGCGAGCAAGGTCAGCAGCGCCACGCCTGCCACGAGGCTGCGGTTGCGGGTGTCATTCATCGACGCGTACCTCGCGGAGCATGCCGGTCTCCATGTGGTAGAGCAAGTGGCAGTGGTAGGCCCAGCGGCCCAGCGCGTCGGCGGTTACCCGGTAGGCGCGTCGGCTGCCGGGCGGGATATCGACGGTGTGCTTGCGCACCAGGAACTGGCCATGCTCGTCTTCCAGGTCGCTCCACATGCCGTGCAGGTGGATGGGGTGAGTCATCATGGTGTCGTTGACCAGGATGATGCGCACGCGCTCACCGTAGATCAGCCGCAGCGGTTCGGCGTCGCTGAACTTGATGCCGTCGAACGACCAGGCGAAGCGCTCCATATGGCCGGTCAGGTGCAGTTCGATGTCTCGCGATGGCGGGCGGCCGTCCGGGTCGGGGTAGGGGCTGCGCAGGTCGGCGTAGGTCAGCACGCGGCGACCATTGTCACGCAGGCCTATGCCAGGATCGGCCAGGTTGGGGCGCGGTGCCATGGTCTGCATGTCCACCAGCGGGTTGTCGGTTTCACTGACCGGGTGTTGCTGCATGGCTGACATCGCGGCGTGGCCCATGCCGGCCATGCTGCCGTGGTTCATGCCCTGCGGGTTGCTGTGGTCCATGCCCGCCATGGCATCCATACCGCCGTGGCCCATGTCCTCCATGCTCAGCACCGGGCGCGGGTCGGGGGCAGGCACCGGTGCCTGCAGCCCGGCCGCACGGGCCAAGGTGCCGCGGGCAAAGCCGGTGCGGTCCATGCTCTGGGCGTACAGGGTGTAGGCGGGTTGGTCACCCACGGTCACCAGCACGTCGTAGGTCTCTGCTACGGCAATGCGCAGTTCATCCACGCTCACAGGGGTCACCGGCAAGCCGTCGGCGGCGATCACCGTCAGCTTCAGCCCGGGGATGCGGAAGTCGAAGTAGGTCATGGCTGAGGCATTGATCAGCCGCAGGCGCACGGTTTCGCCTGGCTGGAACAGGCAGGTGAAGTTGCCTTGTGGTGGTTGGCCGTTGAGCAGGTAAGTGTAGGTGGCGGCGCTGACATCGGCGAGGTCGGTTGGACTCATGCGCATGCGCGCCCAGGCCGTGCGTTCGGCGACGGTGGGGCTCCAGCCGTTTTCGGCCACGTCATCAATGAAGTCGCCAACCGTGCGCTTGTGGAAGTTGTACGCGTCGGACTGCTTCTTCAGCGTCGCCATCAGGTGTTCCGGCGCCTGGTCTGACCAGTCGCTCAATAGCAACACGTGATCGCGCTGGTAGCGGTGCGTTTCGGGCTCGCGTGGCTCGATCACGATTGCCCCGTATACCCCGGCTTGCTCCTGCAGGCCCGAATGGCTGTGGTACCAGTAGGTGCCGCTCTGGCGCAGTGTGAACTGGTACAGGTAGTCGCCGCCGGGCTCGATGCCAGCGAAGCTCAGGCCAGGCACGCCGTCCATGTTGGCCGGCAGGATGATGCCGTGCCAGTGGATCGAGGTGTCCTGCGCCAGTCGGTTGCGCACCCGCAACGTCACGGTGTCCCCTTCGCGCCAGCGCAGCAGTGGGCCGGGCAGGCTGTTGTTGACGGTCAGTGCGGTTCGCGGCCGGCCCGTGATGTTGACCGGGGTCTGGCCAATGAACAGTTCGAAATGCTGGCCGGCCAGGTCTCGGCCTTCGGCGGCCTGGGCCAGCGGGCGCCACAGCCCCAGGCCCGCCAGCGTGCTGGCGGCGCCCAGGCCTTTGACAAACGTACGGCGGGAGGGGTTGCGCAACATGGCGTGGCCTCATGCGGAAGAGCCACGATGTTCGCTGCCGCCGGCTGTCAGGTAGCTGAGGTGCACATTACAGTGTTGTCAGCTTGCTGCTTCGTCGATGCGCAGGTCGCGCATCAGCAGGCCGTAGTCGAGGGCAACCTGTTCCGGGATCGGCAGATACACCACGTGGCCATCGCCCGGTGCTACCTCGATGGCGTGCTGCTGGCGGTTGCACAGGCGGTGCAGGTCGAAGTGGTAGTTACCGCGCGGGGTCATCAGCTCCAGATGGTCGCCCACGGCGAAGCGGTTCTTCACCTTGACCTCGGCCAGGCCGTCGATGCGCACGCCGGTCAGTTCGCCTACGAACTGCTGGCGCTCGGATACCGAGTTGCCGCGCTGGTAGTTCTGGTACTCGTCGTGCACGTGGCGGCGCAGGAAACCCTCGGTGTAACCGCGTTGCGCCAGGGATTCGAGGTTGCCCATCAGGGCGCGGTCGAATGGTCGCCCGGCCACCGCGTCGTCGATCGCCTGGCGATACGACTGTACCGCGCGGGCACAGTAGAAGTGCGATTTGGTGCGGCCCTCGATCTTCAGCGAATGCACGCCCATCAAGGCCAGGCGCTCGACGTGCTGGATGGCGCGCAGGTCCTTGGCATTCATGATGTAGGTGCCGTGTTCATCCTCGAACGCCGGCATTTCAGTGCCGGGGCGGTCGCTTTCCTGCAGCAGGAACACCTGGTCGGTGGGTGCACCCAGGCCCAGGGTGGGCTGCACTTGGCGCACGATGTCACCGGTGGCGTTTTCGGTGGCCGGCGTGGCGTCGTACTTCCAGCGGCAGGCATTGGTGCAGGTGCCCTGGTTGGCGTCACGCTTGTTGAGGTAGCCCGACAGCAGGCAACGGCCGGAATAGGCCATGCACAGGGCGCCGTGCACGAACACTTCCAGCTCCATGCCCGGCACCTGCTGGCGGATTTCCTCGATTTCGTCCAGCGACAGCTCCCGCGACAGGATCACCCGGCTCAGGCCAAGTTGCTGCCAGAACTGTACGCTGGCCCAGTTGACGGTGTTGGCCTGCACCGACAGGTGCACTGGCATCTGTGGGAAGTGTTGGCGCACCAGCATGATCAGGCCGGGGTCGGACATGATCAGCGCGTCCGGCGCCATCTCGATCACGGGTGCCAGGTCCTTGAGGAAGGTCTTGAGCTTGGCATTGTGCGGCGCGATGTTGACCACCACGTAGAAGCGCTTGCCCAAGGCGTGCGCCTCCTTGATCCCCAGTGCCAGGTTGGCGTGATCGAACTCGTTGTTGCGCACCCGCAAGCTGTAACGCGGCTGGCCGGCGTAGACCGCATCGGCGCCGTAGGCAAACGCGTAGCGCATGGTCTTGAGGGTGCCGGCGGGGGCCAGCAGTTCGGGCTTGGCAGTAGGGTTCATGTGCGCACCGGGGCAAAAAGGCCGAGATGCTAGGGTCGATGGACAAGGCGCGTATTGATTTGCGTCAAGTGAGCGCGGCACTTTTGTCCAGGTGCGGTGCACTAATCACTCATAAGCCATTTGAGGAACTGCAATGAACGAAACCGCGCTACAGAACAAAGCCCTGGCAGTACTCCTGGCGCTGGTGACCATTGCCTTCTTCTGGATTCTTCTGCCGTATTACGGTGCAATCTTCTGGGCAGTGATCCTCGGCATCCTGTTCGCCCCGCTGCAGCGTCATTTGCTGATCCGCTGCGGGCGGCGGCGTAACCTTGCCGCGGCCACGTCCACGCTGGTGTGCCTGCTTGTGGCGATCCTGCCGGTGATCATCATCAGCGCCCTGCTGGTGCAAGAGGGCGCCACGCTGTACCAGCGCATCGAAAGCGGGCAGCTGGACATTGCCGGTTACGTCGAGCGCGGCAAGGACATGCTCCCGGCATTCGTCCAGCGTGGGCTGGACAACATGGGCATGGGTAACCTTGACGGTTTGCGTGACAAGATCACCAAGTGGGCAACCCAGGGTAGCCAGGTATTGGCCAGCCAGGCGTTCAGCTTTGGCCAAGGCACGTTCGAGTTCTTGATCAGCTTTGGCATCATGATGTACCTGTTGTTCTTCTTCCTGCGTGATGGTCCGGAAGTCGCGCGCCGGGTGCGGATGGCGGTACCGCTGCCCGAGCACCAGAAGCGCCGTTTGCAATTGAAGTTCAACCGTGTGGTGAGGGCGACGGTGAAGGGCAACGTGCTGGTGGCCATTACCCAAGGTGCGTTGGGTGGCTTTATTTTCTGGGCGCTGGATATCCCTAGTGCGTTGGTGTGGGCGGTGCTGATGGCGTTTCTGTCGCTGCTGCCAGCGGTGGGCGCGGGTATCATCTGGGCGCCGGTGGCGGCGTACTTCCTGCTGACCGGGGCGATACTGCCAGGGGTGGTACTTACCGCCTTCGGGGTGCTGGTGATCGGCTTGGTGGATAACGTATTGCGGCCAATTCTGGTAGGCAGGGACACGCGCATGCCGGATTACCTGATCCTGGTGTCGACCCTGGGCGGGCTGGCGGTGTTCGGCCTCAACGGTTTCGTGATCGGGCCATTGATTGCGGCGCTGTTCGTCTCCAGCTGGGCGATCTTTGCCGCGACCAAGCCGCAGGTGCAATTGCCGCAATAGCGTTCTAGCTCAGGTTTGTCGGCCGTAGGAGCGGGTTCACCCGCGAAAGGGCCGGGCCGGTTGGCCAATTTCCACCCGCCGTTCACCGTTGCCGCTGCTACCGTATTCGCGGGTAAACCCGCTCCTACGCCGGATCGGGGGGGACACAGGTCGGTGATTGGGCGCAGGCCGTCGTGTAGGAGCGGGTTCACCCGCGAAGAGGCCGGCCCTGCTGGCCAATCTCCACCCGCCGTTTACCGTTGCCGCTGCTACCGTATTCGCGGGTAAACCCGCTCCTACGCCGGATCGGGGGTGGACACAGGTCGGTGGTTGGGTACAGGCCGTCGTGTAGGATCGGTGATGGACCCAGGTCGGTGATTGGGCGCAGGCCGCGGTAGGAGCGGCCTTGTGTGGCACAAGGGCCGCTTCCACAGCGAAACCGCAGGGGTCAGAAGGCTTGAGGCATCTCGCCCTTGGCCAGGCGCCGGTTGATGTCGGCAATTACTTCGGGCAGGTCGTTGATGGTGTCGATCAGGTAGTGCGGGCGGGAGCCGGCAAACAGTGCATGGATGCGCTGGCGCTCGCTTTCCAGTTTCTCGGCACTCAACGCCCGGAAGCCTTCCCAGGTCAGGCCCAAGGCATTACCCGAGCAGACCAGCGCCACGGTCCACATGCCGGCACGGCGGCCTTCAAGAATGCCAGGCACGGTGTCGTCCACCTTCACGCAGGCCGCTACATCGTCAATCCCCAGCGCAATCACGTTGGCCAAGGCCTGGGCCGGCCATGGGCGGCCGTTCGGGGTTTCATCGGTGGCCACTACATGGTCGGCTACGTAGCCGTTCTGCGCTGCCAGTTCCACCACCTTGTCCATCACCACTTTCGGGTAGCCCGAGCACGAGCCGATCTTCAGGCCGTCCTGGCGTAGACCGGTGAGGGTGTCCAGCGCACCGGGGATCAGTGCCGAGTGCACGGCGATCTTCTCGATCTGCAGCGGCATGAAGCGGTTGTAGATGGCGGTGACGTCATCATCGGTCGGGGTACGGCCGAACACCTTGCGGTAGCGCTCGGCAATTTCCGGTACGTCGCACAGGGTGCGGATATGGTCCCATTTGCCCATGCCCATCGGGCCTCGGGCTTCCTCGATCGACACCTGCACGTCGAACTCGGCAAAGGCCTCGACAAAGATCTGGGTGGGAGCGAATGAGCCGAAATCTACCACGGTGCCAGCCCAGTCGAGGATGGCGGCTTGCAATTGGGTGGGGTTGTTGTAGTTCATGTGCGCAAATTCCTGAGTTCGGGTGGGCAAAGCGTCAGATGTCCAGCACTTCCATTTCCCGCAGCACGTCGGCCACGGCATTCACGGCGGCCTGCATGCCGTCCGCCCCGACCACACCGATACAGCCGACGCGGAAGGTTTCGACCTGGGTCAACTTGCCCGGGTAGAGAATGAAACCCTTGGCCTTGACCCGCTCGTAGAAGTCCTTGAACTGGTAGCGGGCATCGGTGGGGGCGTGGAAGGTGACGATGATCGGCGCCTGGATCTCGGCGGGCAGGAAACTGCGCAGGCCGATGGCTGCCATGCCGTCGAGCAGCGTCTTGCAGTTGTCTGCGTAGCGCTGGTGGCGGGCCGGAAGGCCACCTTCCTCGTTGTATTGCTGCAGTGCTTCGTGCAGTGCCGCGACCACGTGGGTAGGCGGAGTGAAGCGCCATTGCCCGGTCTTGGCCATGTAGGCGTGCTGGTCGTGCAGGTCCATGGCCAGCGAGTGGGCATTGCCTTCGGCGGCCGCCAGGGCGTTTTTTTCGGCGAAGACGAAGCCCATGCCGGGTACGCCTTCCAGGCACTTTCCGGAGGCCGCGATCAGCGCTTCGAAGGGGATTTCGCGGGCATCGATCGGCAATGCTCCGAACGAGCTCATGGCATCGATGATCAGGCGCTTGCCATGGCGTTTGATCACCTGGGCGATCTCGGGCAGCGGGTTGAGGATGCCGGTGCTGGTTTCGCAGTGGATCAGCGCCACATGGGTGATGGCCGGGTCTTCGGCCAGCAGCCGATCGACGTCGGCGGCGGTGGTCGGCTGGTCTTCGGCCGTTTCGAAGGTGCTGTAGGTGCGGCCCAGCACTTTGCAGATCTTCGCCAGGCGTTGGCCGTACGCGCCGTTGATCAGTACCAGAACCTTGCCATCGCGTGGCACCAAGGTGCCGATGGCCGCTTCCACGGCGAAGGTACCGCTGCCTTGCAGGGGAACGCAGTGGTGGCTGCTGGCGCCGTCGATGATGGCCAACAGTTGTTCGCAGACGCTGGCAGTCAATTGGTTGAAGTCACGGTCCCAGGAGCCCCAGTCCACCAGCATGGCTTGGCGGGTGCGGATTGATGTGGTCAGGGGACCTGGGGTCAGCAGAATCGGGGCGTTGCTCATTCCGTTATTCCTCACAAGCGGTGGGCTGAAACTACGGGGCCTAGGTTGCAATTCGCGCTGCCATCAATCAAATTGTTTGTTGTTATCCCAGCTATAAGTCAGGCCGATGAATATGAATCTGTTCCAGCTACGCGCCTTCGACGCCGTGGCCCGTGAGGGCAGTTTTACCCGTGCTGCCGAGCGCCTGTTCATCAGCCAGCCGGCGGTGACCGGGCACGTCAAGGCCCTGGAGGAGCACTACCAGATCACCTTGTTGCGGCGTACTGCACGGCGCGTGGAGCTGACCGAAGAGGGCACGCGCCTGGCGGCCATCACGCGCGCCATGTTCGGCCTGGCCGAAGAAGCGCAGGCCATGCTCGAGGCCAACCGTCAGTTGCTGACCGGGCGCCTGGAGGTAGCTGCCGACGGACCGCACCGGGTCATGCCGATGCTGGCGCTGCTGCGTGAACGATACCCAGGCGTCACCGTCAACTTGCGTCTGGGCAACGCACAGGAGACGTTGGCTGCGCTGCTCGGCGAGCATGCCGACGTGGCGGTGCTGACTGAAATCGAGCCGCGCAAAGGGCTGCATCTGCAAAATCTATGTGAGTCGCGCCTGTGTGCGTTGTTACCCGTGGGGCACGCCTGGGCCGGCGCGCGGGAGGACTTGCCGTTGGCCGAGCTGCACCAGCAGATCATGGTGCTGCGCGAGCCTGGCTCCACCACCCGGCGCACCTTCGACAAGGCCTGCATCAAGGCGGGTGTGCAACCGCGTGTTTTGCTGGAGCTGGACAGCCGGGAGGCGGTAACCGAGGCAGTGGCCTCGCAGCTGGGGATTGGCGTTGTTTCTTCCACTGAAGTGGCCAATGATCCCCGTGTGGTGGCACGATCCTTGGCCGGCGAGGGGCTTGTCAACCAACACGTGATCGGCTGCCTGGAGCGCCGTCGGGAACTGCGCCTGATTCAGGCATTCCTGAGCCTGGCAGCGGGGCTGTGATGGCTGTTTGCAGCGGGGCACCCTAATATGGCCGGCAATCAGCCGACAGGACCGTCGATGAGCGACAAAGACACCATTTCCATGCAACTGGTGCGCGAAGCGCTGTTGCAGACCTGCCCTTCCGGTGAGCCTGACAGTGGCTTGCTGGCCAGGGCGGGCATCGCCGTTGAACAACTGCACCTGCCAGAGGCAAGGGTCAGTGCCGAGTCCTATGCCCGCCTGTGGCGCTTGCTGGCCCGGCGCTGCAACGACGAGTTTTTCGCGATGGACCCGCGCGGTCTGTGCAGTGGCAGCCTGGCGTTCATGTGCCGTGCCAGCATGGGCCAACCGACTCTGGGTGCAGGCCTGGAAACCTCGCTGGCCTTTCTGTCGCTGATGCTTCAAGACATGCAGCCCAGCCTGGTGCGCCAGCAAGGGCTGGCCGAAATTGTCATCAATGAGCCGCGTGACGAACCGCGCCGCGCGTTCACCTATTTCACCTTCTGGATGATCGTGCATGGCGTGACCTGCTGGCTGGCCGGGCGGCGTATCCCGATTCTGAGCATTGATCTGCGTTGTGCCGAACCCCCCTTTTGCGACGACTACCGGGTCATGTTTTCGGAAAACCTGCATTTTGAGCGTCCACGCACACGCATGATCATTGCTTCGCAATGCCTCGACTTGCCTCTTCGGCGCAGCGAGGAGGAACTGCAGCGTTTTCTTGCCGAAGCGCCGGGCAATATCCTGGTCAAGTACCGTGACCCGGCCAGTCTCGGGCGGCGTATCCGCACCGACCTGTTGCGCCTGGCCCCTGCGCAATGGCCCGATGCTGACCGCCTGGCTCGACAGTTGTGCCTGTCGCCATCGACCCTGCGGCGGCGCCTGGCAGAAGAGGGGCAGAACTACCAGGGCTTGAAGGACAGCGTACGACGGGAGCTGGCGATCGCCTGGCTCAGCCAGGAAGACGTGGCCATGGGCGAGCTTGCCGAGCGTTTGGGGTTCGCCGACAGCAGCTCGTTCTATAAGGCATTTCGCAAGTGGTTCGGCTGCAACCCGGGGCATTATCGGGCATTGATCCAGGCGCGAGGGGCAGGGCACTGAAGGGCGAACGCTTCCCGCCGTAGTGCGTTACCGCGCGGGCCCAGAAGGCTTTCCGAGCAGGCGCCGATCGAACCCGTTCCCTCTGCATCCTGGTCCGGCATTTGAACAACATGGTTGGCTTCGTCAAATAGCTAGGGAACCCACCATGATCATCAACGCGACGGGCCATGACCCATTCATCGGTGCCCGATTACCTGAATGGCTCAAACGCGCGTCAAGGGGCCAGATCAACACTCTGCGCACCAGCCTGAACGCGCACCACGCCAGCCAGGCACGCTTGAGTGGCCTGACACTTGAGTTACTGCCGCTCCAGCAGTTTGCCGAGAAGCACCTGGCGGCTTTGCTGGATGCACCGTTGCCGGACGGGCAGGTATTTACCCAGCTCGAGTGGCTGCGGGTGGCGCCACACTTCGGCACACTGCCCGGTACCTTGCAACAGACATACGGGTACAGCCAGACGCGTGAGAACGGGTTACTGCGGCTGATGCGCAACTTTGCTGCGAATACCCGCTACTACGAGGGCACGGGGCTGGTTTTGCCAGGCAGCGACAAACCATTGAATGCATCGCTGGAAGCATTGATTACGGCCTGTCGCAATCTGGACGTAGGTCAGCGTTATCAGGACGCGTTGCAAAGGATCTTCCCGCCAGCTACCCAGGCGGTGCTGGCTGAAGACAAACGTTCGGGGTTGAAGCTGGCGACCGAGCTTGCGGCTTTGCAGGGAAGCATAAGCGTCGATGTGCAGCTTGCCTTGCGTGAAGTGCTGGACCCCGCTCAGGAGCGGCGACAACAAGGGCTCGAAGGCAAAGCCATGCTGTTGAGGGCAATAGGGAAACCTGTGGTCGATGGCTTGCTGATTCACCTGCATGACAAGGCGGGAAATGAACGGGGCATCGTACTTTACCTGCCTGGTGATCCCCGGCAGGCATTGCGGTTCTTCGACAATGCCGCCTCCATGAACAGTACCGTGGCGAGGTTGTTGCAAGATCCCGGTTACTGGCAGTACTTCACACAGCTCATCAGCCTTGAGCACCGTGCAGGTTTTGTCAGTACCCTCGGCAAGCGCCTGAAAGACAAGCTGCCGGACCTGGAGCTTGAGGGTGAAACACCTGGAGGAGGGGTTTTCACGCAACTGGCGACTCGGCAAGTGCAACGGGTCAAGGAAGATGCCCGGTTGCTGCTGGTACCAACCGCTGACGCTGATAGCCGGGCGATTAGCGCCAGACACGCTGAGTGGAAGGCGGCAGGTCTGGACCTGGTAAACCTCGCCGGCCTTTTCATCCCGGCTGTGGGGGGCGTGCTGCTGGGGCAGGTGGTTGCCCAGACGTGCGCCGAAGTGTTCGAAGGGATGAGGGATTGGTCGAAGGGGCACCAACACGAAGCGCTGCAGCATCTGCTGGGGGTCGCCGAAACCTTGGCGGCTACCGCGGCGACGGTGGCGGGTGTCAGTTTTGTGCGCAGTGCGTTTGTCGCGGGCCTGGAGCCGGTAAGCGTTGGGAATGGGCGCGGTCGGCTGTGGCAGTTCAACGCCAGGAATTATCGATCATTGCCGGGCCCTGTCGATCTGCTCGAGGAGGAGCGCGGTGGCGAGGCGGGCTGCCGCTGGGTCCGTATCGATGGACGTTCCCTCGAAGTGCACCAGCCCGTCGCCGATGGCCCCTATCGCCTGCGCCATGCAGCGAGTGAGGGGGGCTACGGGCCGGTCGTGTTGCACAACGGTGAGCGTGGCTGGCAGCTGATGCGTGAACAACCCTTAAGCTGGCAGGCGCCTGCCCGCATGCTGGATGCATTATGGCCACAGCTTTCCCCTGTCGACGCGCATCAGGCCGAGCAGATAATGCGGGTGGCAGGTATCGATGCAGACTTGTTGCGCGGCGTTCTCGTGGAGAATCGCCCGGCGCCGGTGAGCCTTGGCCAAACGTTGCGCGCCTTCCAGGCGCATGCACGCATTCAAAGGTTTTTCCAGCGTGTTCGGCTGAAGGCGTTGATGCCATCGGACAGGGAGCTGCTGGCCTGGTGTGAAGCAAGGCCAGGCGTGGGCGCCGGACTGGAGCAGATGCAGGTGCATGAGGCCGGGTTGCGGCCGCAATTGTTTGCTCACCTGACAGAACAGTCACTGGCAGCAGACCCGCTCAGCATGTTGGTAAAACGCGACTTCCCGGGTTTGCCTTCGGCCTACATAAATGAAGTAACCGGCCAGGCGCATGAGCTTGAGCACCAAATGGCGCGGGTCGAGCGGCGGCTGCCATTGCCGTGCGCGAAGAACGCCCGTTCGCTCTTGCGTCTGGCTCGCCTGAGCCGGGGGCTGGCGGGGTTGTATCTGAGCACGGCGTACAGTGATGTCACCGGCGAGTTGGCCCTTGCGTTGCTGGATAGCTTCGAACTCGAGCAACTTGACCTCGACTTGCGCGACCGCGGGCTGGATGGGCGGTCTATCAGGCGCCTCGGTAGCGGCGGGCGAACCGAGGCAAGAAGAATAGTGGTCCGGCATGAAGGCAGGTTTCTGATCTACAACGGGTCAGGTGTGCCACACGTGCTTATCGCTGACGAGCCGGGATGTATCTTCGAGGCGCTTTTTGCCGCACTGACATCAGAGCAGCGGGCAGCGATGCAACTGGTGGGCAGTGCGGCGGCGAGCCAACTGCGTGAGAAGCTTCTGGCGCGGTTACCCGCTACCCATTGGGATATCGCGCGCATGCTCGGCTGGCCAGAGGAGCAGGCCTGGCTCAATCCAGGGCGTCGCATGGACGATGGGCGCGTGGGATACCCGCTCAGTGGTCGCCCTGGCGCTGCTCCCAGGGATGAGCGAGCGATCATTCGCGATCAGCTACGATCGCTTTATCCTGGCCTGGACGAGGCCGCGCTCGATGTGGAGCTGGCGCGTGTGCAACAAGGCCCGCAGCCAGTCTTCGAGCGCCTGGTAGAACTGCAGGAAGCACATGACCAGCTAGTGCTGTACCTCAACCGCTGGGTCGGTGCCGAGTTGCAGGAGGGTCGACGCGCCGACCGCAGGTTGACGGCCGACAGCATCCTGCGAGCCTGGCGACTGCAGGGCGAGCCTGTTTCGGCCGGCGAGGGGCAAACACAGGGGCAGCGCTTGTCGATGAGCGGTTTGAGTTTGCGCACACTGCCGGCACTACCGCCGCACATCGATTTCCATCGCATTACCCTGCTGAGCGTGAACGACACCCTGATTACTGACATTCCGGCCGACTTCCTTCGCCCGTTTACTGCCTTGACGCACCTGAACCTCAACAACAACGCGTTGATGCGTCTACCAACAGGCATTGCCCATTTACCGAATCTTCAATCGCTTCGGTTGGCGCATAACGAGATACGCCTCGACGCCCAGGCGATCAGCGTTCTGCATGGTTTGTCCAACCTTGTGCATCTTGATCTCAGTCATAACCGGCTGGAAGCGCTCGACATGAGCTTCCACCAACTTTCTCGGCTGACAAGCCTGAACCTGCGTCATTGTCGGCTGGGCAGCTGGCCGCGTCGCCTGGAGCTCTGTGGTCTACTTGAACGTGCTGACTTGCGCAACAACCAACTCCGCGAAGTGCCCACCGAGATCCAGCTGATGCCTTATGCATTTCGACAGGCCATTCTGATGGAGGACAACCCCTTGTCGGTCATGCAGCAACGAAGGTTGTATGCCCTCGATGTGATCGAAGAACACCGGCACTCACCTGAGCAGTTGGGGTCAGTTGACCTGGCCAGGGCCCGTACGCGTTGGGTAGGCCATACGGATGCGACGGTTCAGGCCGAGCGTGAGGCCGTGTGGCTGCGGTTGCTGGCGCAAGCAGGTAGCAGCGGGTTGTTCAGGTTGTTGGCTCGCCTGGAGATGACTGCGGACTACAGCCAAGCGGGTGAAGGGCGGGATGCGCTGGTTGACGGGGTATGGACACTGCTGGCTACGCTGGACGGCGACCCGGTGCTGTGCCGGCGGATTTTTGAGCGGGCCGGCCTGCCGCTGTCATGTTCGGACGCCGTTGCCAGCCATTTCAGTGCATTGCAGGTATTGGTGAGGCAGGCGCAGGCCGAAGCCGCCGCAGTCAACCCTGAACGCAGGGGCGAGTTGCTTGAACTGGGCAGGCAACTGTTCCGGCTGGATCAACTGGAAGGGATTGCCTACCAGGATGGCCGGCAGCGTCTGGCTGCCAGTGAACATGTTGACCAGTTGGCATTGGGGCTGGCTTACAGGGTGCAACTTCGTAGCCGTTTGCGGTTGCCCAACCAGCCGTATGCCATGCGCTATCCCGAGTCTGTCGCGCTGACACAGGCCCAGGTAGAGGATGCGTTCCTGCGGGTTACGCGCGCGCAGACCATCGAGGGCCTGACCGATAGCCTGAGCCAGCGCGCGTTCTGGCGCCGTTACCTGCGCCAGCAACATGACCAAATGTTCGATGCCCTCAGTGCGGATTACACTCGGCGCACGCTTGAGCTGCAGGCTCAACGTCCTGTCTTGGCGCCCGCGGCCTTCGAGCAGCAACTACGCCGGCTGCAGGAACAGCAGGTCCTCGATATCGAGCGCCTGGTCGCAGGGCTCACCCAGTCCTACCTGCGTGCAGCCGAGCGCGCAGAGGGGTGATTAGCGGCGGCCAAACCAGTCATCCAGATTGACAGCTTTGGCCATTGCCGCCGCGCATGAGCGGCGCGAACATCGTCGGACCGATGCTTCAACTCCAAAAACAAGAAACCAGGAGTCCGATGATGCGCGATTACGCCGAGGCCGCTCGTACGTTCGACCATGACCAGGCCGTTGTGACGGCATTGCACGGCAACCTTGAAGCCCTTAATGCCTGTGTCGAATGCTGTGACCGGCATGCCGGTGACGGCAGGCTGGCACTGATTCATGAGGACCGCGATGGTAACAGCGCGCGCTATAGCTTCGATCAGCTTCAGGTGCAGGCTGCCCGGTTCGCCAATGTGTTAAAGGCGCAGGGGGTAGGCGCCGGAGACCGGGTTGCCGGCTTGATGCCGCGTACCCCTGAACTGCTGGTGACCATCCTCGCTACCTGGCGCCTCGGGGCGGTTTACCAGCCCTTGTTCACCGCGTTCGGCCCCAAGGCCATCGAGCACCGGCTTGAGCAATCCCATGCCCGAGTGGTGGTCACCGATAGCCACAACCGCGCCAAGCTGGACGACGTGCATGCCTGCCCGACCATCATCACTGTCAAGGCCCGCAGTGGTGAGCTGGACTTCCAGCAATGCCTGGAACGCGCAGCGGACGTATGTGAGCCGGTGATGCGCTCAGGCAACGATCCATTCCTGCTGATGTTCACTTCCGGAACCACTGGCCCGGCAAAACCCCTGGAAGTGCCACTGCGTGCGATCGTCGCGTTTCAGGGCTACATGCGTGATGCCATCGAGCTGCTGCCCGAGGACAACTTCTGGAACCTGGCCGACCCGGGTTGGGCTTACGGCTTGTATTACGCCGTTACCGGTCCGTTGTCGCTGGGGCACGCCACCACGTTCTACGATGGCCCGTTCAGTGTCGAGAGCTGCGCCCGGGTGATCGACAAGCTGGGTATCACCAACCTGGCCGGTTCGCCGACCGCGTATCGCTTGCTGATTGCGGCGGGCAAAGATTTCTCGGCACCGATCAAGGGCCGCCTGCGGGTGGTCAGCAGTGCCGGCGAACCGCTTAACCCCGAGGTGATCCGCTGGTTCGCCGACGAGCTGGGCGTGACCATTCACGATCACTACGGCCAGACCGAACTGGGCATGGTGCTGTGCAACCACCATGGCCTGCAGCATCCGGTGCACCTGGGTTCTGCCGGCTATGCCATCCCCGGCCACCGCATCGTGGTGGTGGACGAGCAGGGCAACGAACTGCCAGCCGGCCAGCCAGGCATCCTCGCCGTTGACCGTGAGCAGTCGCCGCTGTGCTGGTTCGGCGGTTACCACGGCCTGCCGACCAAAGCCTTCGTCGGCAAGTACTACCTCAGCGGCGACACTGTCGAGCTGAACCCGGATGGCAGCATCAGCTTCGTTGGCCGTAGCGACGACGTGATCACCACCTCCGGTTACCGGGTGGGGCCGTTCGATGTGGAAAGCGCGTTGATCGAGCACCCGGCGGTGATCGAGGCAGCGGTGATCGGCAAGCCCGACCCGGAGCGTACCGAGCTGATCAAGGCGTTCGTGGTATTGGCCAGCGGCTACGCCGGCAGCGTCGAGCTGGAAGAAACCTTGCGCCAGCATGTGCGCCAGCGCCTCTACGCGCATGCCTACCCCAGGGAAATCGAATTCGTCAGCGAGCTGCCCAAGACCCCGAGCGGCAAGCTGCAACGCTTCATCCTGCGCAACCAGGAAGTCGCCAAACAACAAGCGCAACAGGCCACCCCTGCCAGCGTCTGAAAGGAAAGTACTCATGCACATAGCCAATAAACATTTCATCGTCAGCGGCGCCGCTTCCGGGCTGGGTGCTGCGACTGCACAGATGCTGGTCGAGGCTGGCGCCAAGGTCATGCTGGTCGACCTCAATGCCCAGGCTGTCGAAGCCAAGGCCCGCGAACTGGGCGACAATGCCCGTTTCACCGTGGCTGATATCAGTGACGAGCAGGCGGCCCAGTCGGCTGTCGATGCAGCTGTCAGCGCCTTTGGCAGCTTGCATGGGTTGGTCAATTGTGCCGGCATCGTCGGTGCCGAGAAGGTGCTGGGCAAGCAGGGCCCGCATGGCCTGGCCAGCTTCGCCAAGGTCATCAACGTCAACCTGATCGGCAGCTTCAACCTGTTGCGTCTGGCTGCGGCGGCCATGGCCGAAGGGGCTGCCGATGAGAGCGGCGAGCGTGGGGTCATCATCAACACGGCCTCCATTGCCGCCTATGACGGCCAGATTGGCCAGGCCGCCTACGCTGCCTCCAAGGGGGCCATTGCCAGCCTGACCTTGCCGGCCGCGCGCGAACTGGCACGCTTCGGCATCCGCGTGATGACCATCGCTCCGGGTATCTTTGAAACCCCTATGATGGCCGGCATGAGCGAAGAGGTACGTGCTTCGCTGGCTGCCGGCGTACCGTTCCCGCCCCGCTTGGGCCGCCCGCAGGAATACGCCGCGCTGGCCCGCCACATCATCGAGAACAGCATGCTCAACGGTGAGGTCATCCGCCTCGACGGTGCGCTGCGCATGGCTGCCAAGTAAGGAGAGCGAACATGACCCTCGCCAATGACCCCATCGTTATCGTCAGCGCCGTGCGCACGCCCATGGGCGGGTTGCAGGGCGACCTCAAGAGCCTGACTGCGCCGCAACTGGGCAGCGCCGCCATTCGTGCTGCCGTGGAACGTGCCAGCATCGATGCCGCCTGTGTCGAGCAGGTACTGTTCGGCTGCGTGCTGCCGGCCGGCCAGGGCCAGGCGCCGGCACGCCAGGCCGCGCTGGGCGCCGGGCTGGACAAACACACCACCTGCACCACCTTGAACAAGATGTGCGGCTCGGGTATGCAAGCCGCGATCATGGCCCATGACCTGCTGCTGGCCGGCACCGCAGACGTGGTAGTGGCGGGTGGCATGGAAAGCATGACCAACGCGCCGTACCTGCTGGACAAAGCCCGTGGCGGCTACCGAATGGGCCACGGCAAGATCATCGACCACATGTTCATGGACGGCCTCGAAGACGCCTACGACAAAGGCCGCCTGATGGGCACCTTTGCCGAGGACTGTGCCCAGGCCAATGCCTTCAGCCGCGAAGCCCAGGACCAGTTCGCCATCGCCTCGCTGACCCGAGCGCAGGATGCCATCAGCAGCGGTCGTTTTGCCGCCGAGATCGTGCCGGTGGAAGTCACCGAGGGCAAGGAAAAGCGCGTCATCAAGGATGACGAGCAGCCGCCCAAGGCGCGCCTGGACAAGATTGCGCAGCTCAAACCGGCGTTTCGTGAAGGCGGCACCGTGACGGCGGCCAACGCCAGTTCGATTTCCGACGGCGCTGCGGCGCTGGTACTGATGCGCCGCTCCGAGGCCGACAAACGTGGCCTCAAGCCATTGGCCGTCATCCACGGTCACGCCGCCTTTGCCGACACCCCGGCGTTGTTCCCGACCGCCCCGATCGGCGCGATCGACAAACTGATGAAGCGCACCGGCTGGAACCTGGCCGAAGTCGACCTGTTCGAAATCAACGAGGCCTTCGCCGTGGTCACCCTGGCGGCCATGAAACACCTCGATCTGCCACACGACAAGGTCAATATCCACGGCGGCGCTTGCGCCCTCGGCCACCCGATCGGCGCTTCTGGCGCACGTATTCTGGTCACCCTGTTGTCGGCCTTGCGCCAGAACAATCTGCGTCGGGGTGTGGCGGCCATCTGCATCGGCGGTGGCGAGGCCACGGCCATGGCTGTTGAATGCCTGTACTGAGGTGAACCATGCTGGTAAATGACGAGCAACAACAGATTGCCGACGCGGTACGTGCTTTCGCCCAGGAACGCCTGAAGCCGTTTGCCGAGCAATGGGACAAGGAACATCGCTTCCCGAAAGAGGCCATCGACGAAATGGCCGAACTGGGCCTGTTCGGCATGCTGGTGCCGGAGCAGTGGGGCGGTAGCGACACCGGTTATGTGGCCTATGCCATGGCCTTGGAGGAAATCGCCGCGGGCGATGGCGCCTGCTCGACCATCATGAGCGTGCACAACTCGGTGGGTTGCGTGCCGATCCTGCGCTTCGGCAACGAGCAGCAGAAAGAGCAGTTCCTCACCCCGCTGGCCTCAGGTGCGATGCTCGGAGCTTTCGCCCTGACCGAGCCGCAGGCTGGCTCCGATGCAAGCAGCCTGAAGACCCGCGCCCGCCTGGAAGGCGACCACTACGTGCTCAATGGCAGCAAGCAGTTCATTACCTCGGGGCAGAACGCCGGCGTCGTGATCGTGTTTGCAGTCACCGACCCGGAGGCTGGCAAGCGAGGCATCAGCGCCTTCATCGTGCCGACCGATTCGCCGGGCTACCAGGTAGCGAGGGTGGAGGACAAACTCGGCCAGCACGCCTCCGACACCTGCCAGATCGTTTTCGACAATGTGCGCGTGCCAGTGGCCAACCGGCTGGGCGCGGAGGGTGAAGGCTACAAGATCGCCCTGGCCAACCTTGAAGGCGGCCGTATCGGCATCGCCTCGCAAGCGGTGGGTATGGCCCGCGCGGCGTTCGAAGTGGCGCGGGACTATGCCAACGAGCGCCAGAGCTTTGGCAAAGCGCTGATCGAGCACCAGGCCGTGGCGTTTCGCCTGGCCGACATGGCAACGAAAATTTCCGTTGCCCGGCAGATGGTATTGCACGCCGCCGCCCTTCGTGATGCGGGGCGCCCGGCGCTGGTGGAAGCGTCGATGGCCAAGCTGTTTGCCTCGGAAATGGCCGAAAAGGTCTGTTCGGATGCCTTGCAGACCCTGGGCGGTTATGGCTATCTGAGTGACTTCCCGCTGGAGCGGATCTACCGCGACGTTCGGGTTTGCCAGATCTACGAAGGCACCAGCGACATTCAGCGCATGGTCATTGCGCGCAATCTTTGAAGGAGCAGACTGCATGGCATTCGAAACCATCCTGTTGGACATCCACGGCAAGGTCGGCCTGATCACCCTCAACCGGCCGCAGGCGCTCAATGCGCTGAACGCGCAGATTGTCGGCGAAATCAACCAGGCTCTGGACCAGCTCGAGCGCGACCCGAACATCGGCTGCGTGGTGCTGACAGGCTCGGCCAAAGCCTTTGCCGCTGGCGCCGACATCAAGGAAATGGCCGAGCTGCAATACCCGCAGATTTACGTCGACGACTTGTTCAGCGACGCCGACCGCATTGCCAATCGCCGTAAGCCGATCATTGCTGCCGTGTCTGGATTTGCCCTGGGCGGCGGCTGTGAGCTGGCGATGATGTGCGACTTTATCCTCGCTGCGGACAATGCCAAATTTGGTCAACCGGAAATCAACCTGGGCGTTCTGCCGGGCATGGGCGGCACCCAGCGCCTGACGCGTGCGGTGGGCAAGGCCAAGGCCATGGAGCTTTGCCTGACCGGCCGCCTGATGGGGGCGGAAGAAGCCGAGCGTGCAGGTCTGGTGGCGCGGATCGTGCCGCAAGCAGAGCTGGTGGAAGAGGCGCTGAAGGTGGCCGCGGCCATTGCCAGCAAGTCGATTCCGGTGAGCATGATGGTCAAGGAGAGCGTCAACCGAGCATTTGAAGTCACCCTCAGCGAGGGGGTTCGCTTTGAGCGTCGGGTCTTCCATGCGGCTTTCGCCACCGAAGACCAGAAAGAAGGCATGGCCGCATTCATCGCCAAGCGTGAGGCACAGTTCAAGGACCGTTGATCAGACTCGGTTCGTTGCCGTTGCCGTTGCCGTTGCCGTTGCCGTTGCCGTTGCCGTTGCCGTTGCCGTGGCTTTTGCTTCTAAGTGCGCGATAGTTCAGGCGACGCAGATTGCGACTTCAGGAGGCCGAGCGCAGGGCTTGCGGAGGGAGGTGACGGGCATGGATGCCCGTCAAGCGCTGAGGCCCCATGGATGGGGCCTGCAGCGCGTACTCCCGGGAGCAAGACCGTAGCGAGGGAACCCCGGAGCGGAGCGTAGGGGCCGGATGATAGGAGCGCAGCGTTTTTTGGTTACTTTTTGTCGCGTTTGACAAAAAGTGACCCGCCGTAAGGGCGGAAAGGTGACTATGCGCCACCTGCGCGAATGAATACCTACTCGATGTGAATGCCCACATCCAAGAAGCAAGAAGCAAGAAGCAAGAAGCAAGAAGCGAACTCGTCTGTTTTGGCTCAGCGAACAGTCCATTTGCGATGGCGACGCTGACTCACCTTTTCGCCCTTACGGCGAGTCACTTTTTGTCAAACGCGACAAAAAGT
>NZ_JBICJR010000010.1:0-7669 GCF_043103245.1 Pseudomonas sp. YQ_6 | reverse complement strand
GCTCCAAAGCCCTACTAAAGATAAGGCGAAACCGTGACCCTTCACCTCCAAGCCGCAGGCCTGGCCTGCGAGCGCGACTGGCGCCTGCTGTTCGAGCAGCTCGATTTCGAGCTGGGCGCCGGCGACATGCTGCAGATCAGTGGCCCCAACGGCAGTGGCAAGACTAGCCTGTTGCGCCTGCTGGCCGGGCTGATGCAGCCGACGGCCGGGCAGATTCTGCTGGGTGGCAAGCCCCTGGCCGAACAGCGACATGCCCTGGCCAGCGCCCTGCTGTGGATTGGCCATGCCGCCGGTATCAAGGACTTGCTAACTGCCGAGGAGAATCTCACCTGGCTGTGCGCCCTGCACCAGCCGGCCAGCCGCGAGGCGATCTGGGCGGCGCTGGAGGCTGTCGGCCTGCGCGGTTTCGAAGACGTCCCCTGCCATACCCTGTCGGCCGGTCAGCAGCGCCGTGTGGCGCTGGCCCGGCTGCACCTTGCTTGCCCGCCGCTATGGATTCTCGACGAGCCGTTCACCGCGCTCGACAAGCAAGGCGTGGCGCAGCTTGAAGCGCACCTGGCAGCCCACTGCGAGCAGGGCGGCACGGTGGTGCTGACGACTCACCACACACTGGAACGCAAGCCCTCCGGTTACCGAGAACTGAACCTGGGGCAATGGGCTGCATGAGCGTATTCATTTTGTTGCTGCGCCGCGAAGCACGCCTGCTGTTCCGTCGCCCGGCCGAACTGGCCAACCCGTTGGTGTTCTTCGCCATCGTCGTGGCCATGTTCCCGCTGGCGGTCGGCCCGGAAAGCCAATTGTTGCAAACCTTGTCGCCGGGCCTGGTCTGGGTGGCGGCGTTGCTGGCCGTGTTGTTGTCGCTGGACGGCCTGTTCCGCAGCGATTTCGAAGACGGCTCGCTGGAGCAATGGGTGCTGTCGCCGCACCCACTGGCGTTGCTGGTGCTGGCCAAGGTGCTGGCGCACTGGATCTTTTCCGGGCTGGCGCTGGTATTGTTGGCGCCACTGCTGGCACTGATGCTGGGGCTGCCAAGCCATTGCCTGCCGGTGCTACTCGGTTCGCTGCTGCTGGGTACGCCGGTATTGAGCTTGCTGGGCGCGGTAGGTGCGGCGCTGACAGTCGGCCTTAAACGCGGAGGTTTGTTACTGGCGTTGCTGATTCTGCCGTTGTATATCCCTGTATTGATCCTGGGCAGTGGTGCGTTGCAAGCGGCGTTGCAAAATATGCCGGCAACCGGCCATCTGCTCTGGCTCGCCAGCCTGACGGCCCTGGCCGTTACCCTGGCACCCTTTGCGATAGCGGCCGGCCTGAAGATCAGCGTCGGCGAATAACGAGTCCCGGGCTCTCAAGCCCGGCAAATACCCTGGATGTACCCTGATGAAAATAAGCTGGACGTGGTTCCACAAGCTGGGCTCCCCGAAATGGTTCTATGCCATCAGCGGCCGCATGCTGCCGTGGCTGGCCGGTGCTGCCGTGCTCCTGCTGCTGGTCGGCATCACCTGGGGCCTGGCCTTCGCCCCCCAGGACTACCAGCAAGGCAACAGCTTCCGCATCATCTATATCCATGTGCCGGCGGCGATGCTGGCGCAGTCCTGCTATGTGCTACTGGCGGTGGCCGGGGTGGTGGGGCTGGTGTGGAAGATGAAACTGGCCGACGTCGCCCTGCAATGTGCCGCGCCCATTGGCGCCTGGATGACCGCCGTGGCGCTGGTTACCGGCGCCATCTGGGGCAAGCCGACCTGGGGCAGCTGGTGGGTGTGGGATGCCCGCCTTACGTCCATGCTCATCCTGCTGTTCCTGTACTTCGGCATTATTGCGCTGGGCCAGGCGATCAGTAATCGTGACAGTGCGGCCAAGGCCTGTGCGGTGCTTGCGATTGTCGGTGTGGTGAATATCCCGATCATCAAGTATTCGGTGGAGTGGTGGAACACCCTGCACCAGGGGGCCACTTTCACCCTTACCGAAAAGCCGGCAATGCCGGCCGAAATGTGGCTGCCGCTGTTGTGCACGGCGCTGGGTTTCTACTGTTTCTTCGGCGCCGTACTGCTGCTGCGCATGCGCCTTGAAGTGCTCAAGCGCGAAGCACGCGCCAGTTGGGTCAGGGACGAAGTATTGAACAGCCTGGGGCGGAGGGCCGCACAATGAGCTTTGCCACCTTCGGTGACTTTCTCGCCATGGGCCACCATGGCCTGTACGTGTGGTCGGCCTATGGCATCTGCCTGGCGGTGCTGGCGCTGAATGTCGGTGCGCCACTGCTGGCTCGTCGTCGCTATTTGCAAGAAGAGGCGCGCCGTTTGCGCCGGGAGAACAACCAGTGAATCCGCAGCGCAAGAAACGCCTGTTGCTCATCGTCGGCCTGCTGGTCGGCGTCGGGGTTGCCGTCGGCTTTGCCTTGAGCGCATTGCAGCAGAACATCAACCTGTTCTATACACCGACCCAGATCGCCAACGGCGAAGCCCCGCTGGACACGCGCATCCGCGCCGGCGGCATGGTCGAGAAAGGCTCGGTGCAGCGCTCGGCCGACTCGCTGGACGTGCGTTTCGTGGTAACCGACTTCAACAAGTCGGTACCCATCACCTACCGCGGCATCCTTCCCGATCTGTTCCGCGAAGGGCAGGGTATCGTCGCCCTTGGCAAGCTCAACACCGAAGGTGTGGTGGTAGCCGATGAGGTGCTGGCCAAGCACGACGAGAAATACATGCCGCCCGAAGTCACCAAGGCCCTGAAGGAAAGCGGCCAGGCCGCTACCGGCGGAGAGACGAAGCCATGAACGCAGCACTGGTAGTCCCCGAACTGGGCCAGTTGGCGATGATTCTGGCCATCTGCTTTGCCGTCGTGCAGGCCAGTGTGCCGCTGCTTGGCGCGTGGCGTGGCGACAGCCTGTGGATGAGCCTGGCGCGGCCGGCAGCCTGGGGGCAGTTCGCCTTCCTGGCGTTTGCCTTTGCCTGCCTGACCCATGCCTTCATGACAGACAATTTCTCGGTCGCCTATGTCGCCAGCAACTCCAACAGCGCCTTGCCCTGGTACTACAAGTTCAGTGCGGTGTGGGGCGCCCATGAGGGTTCGTTGCTGCTTTGGGCGCTGATCCTCGGCGGCTGGACCTTTGCCGTGTCGGTGTTCTCCCGGCAGTTGCCGCAAGTGATGCTGGCCCGCGTGCTGGCGGTAATGGGCATGATCAGCGTGGGCTTCCTGAGCTTCCTGATCATTACTTCCAACCCATTCCAGCGCCTGCTGCCGCAGGTGCCGACCGATGGCCGTGACCTCAACCCGCTGTTGCAGGACTTTGGCCTGATCGTGCATCCGCCGATGCTGTACATGGGCTACGTGGGCTTCTCGGTGGCCTTCGCTTTCGCCATCGCCGCCTTGCTCGGCGGCCGGCTGGACGCTGCCTGGGCGCGCTGGTCGCGGCCGTGGACCATCGTCGCCTGGGCTTTCCTGGGTGTTGGTATCACCTTGGGTTCGTGGTGGGCCTACTACGAACTGGGCTGGGGTGGCTGGTGGTTCTGGGACCCGGTGGAAAACGCCTCGTTCATGCCTTGGCTGGTGGGCACCGCACTGATCCACTCGCTGGCGGTGACCGAGAAGCGCGGGGTGTTCAAGAGCTGGACCGTGCTGCTGGCAATTGCCGCATTCTCGCTCAGCCTGCTGGGTACCTTCCTGGTGCGTTCCGGGGTGCTGACCTCGGTGCACGCGTTTGCCGCCGACCCTTCGCGTGGCATTTTCATCCTGTTTTTCCTGCTGTTCGTGGTTGGCGGGTCGCTCACCCTGTTCGCCCTGCGCGCACCGGTGGTCAAGAGCCAGGTCGGTTTCGCCCTGTGGTCGCGTGAAACGCTGCTGCTGGCCAACAACCTGGTGCTGGTGGTCGCGGCTTCGATGATTCTGCTCGGTACCCTGTACCCATTGGTGCTCGATGCCCTGACCGGGGCCAAGCTGTCGGTCGGCCCGCCCTACTTCGACGCCTTGTTCCTGCCGCTGATGGCGCTGCTGATGGTGGTGCTGAGCGTGGGCGTGGTGGTGCGCTGGAAGGACACCCCGGGCAAATGGCTGGCCAGCATGATGACCCCGGTATTGATCGGCAGTGCCATCCTTGCCCCGGTTGCCGGCTTTATCGTCGACGACTTCGACTGGCCGACGCTGACGGCCTTCGCCCTGGCCGCCTGGGTAGTGCTTGGCGGGCTGCGTGACATTCTCGACAAGACCCGCCACAAGGGCCTGGTCAAAGGCCTGCCGGGCCTGGGCCGCAGCTACTGGGGCATGCAACTGGCGCACCTGGGCCTGGCGGTGTGTGCGCTGGGCGTGGTGCTGTCCAGCAACAACAGCGCCGAGCGCGACCTGCGCATGGCGCCGGGCGAAAGCGTGGAGCTGGGTGGCTACCACTTCCTGTTCCAGGGCGCCAAGCACTTCGAGGGGCCGAACTTCATCTCTGACAAGGGCACCATCGTGGTCAGCCGCGATGGCCGTGAAGTGACCACACTTTACCCGGAGAAGCGCCTGTACACCGTGCAGCAGTCGATGATGACCGAAGCAGGTATCGACGCCGGCTTTACCCGCGACCTGTACGTTGCGCTTGGCGAGCCACTGGAGAATGGCGCCTGGGCTGTGCGCGTACATATAAAGCCTTACGTCCGCTGGATCTGGCTGGGCGGTCTGCTGACCGGCCTGGGCGGGTTGCTGGCGGCCCTCGACCGGCGCTACCGCGTCAAGGTCAAGACCCGGGTGCGTGATGTCCTGGGCGTGTCTGGAGCAGCTGCATGAAGCGTTGGATCATGGTAGTGCCCCTTGCAGTGTTCCTGCTGGTGGCGGTGTTCCTCTACAAGGGGCTTTTCCTCAAGCCCGACGAGCTGCCTTCGGCAATGATCGGCAAACCGTTCCCGGCGTTTTCCCTGGCTTCGACACAGGGGGACCGCACCCTGACTCAGGCTGACTTGCAGGGGCGTCCGGCACTGGTCAACGTGTGGGCCACCTGGTGCCCGTCGTGCAAGGTCGAGCACCCGTACCTGAACCAGCTGGCACAGCAGGGGGTGGTGATCCATGGGGTCAACTACAAGGATGACAACGCCGCCGCGCAGAAGTGGTTGGCCGAGTTCCACAACCCCTATCAGCTGGATATTCGTGACGAACAGGGCAGTCTGGGCCTGGACCTTGGGGTGTATGGGGCGCCGGAAACCTTCCTGATCGATGCCAAGGGCATCATCCGCTACAAGCACGTAGGCATCGTCGATGCCACGGTCTGGCGTGAACAGCTGGCGCCGTTGTACCAGGGCCTGATCGACGAGGCCAAGCCATGAGGCGCTGGCTGGCAGCTGCGGTGTTGGGCATGAGCCTGGCCGGTGTGGCCAAGGCGGCTATCGACACCTATCAGTTTCGCGACGAGGCAGAGCGCGAGCGTTACCAACAGTTGACCAAGGAACTGCGCTGCCCCAAGTGCCAGAACCAGGATATTGCCGACTCCAACGCGCCGATTGCTGCCGATCTGCGCCGGGAAATCTTCCGCATGCTCGGCGAAGGCCAGAGCAACCAGCAGATCATCGACTTCATGGTCGACCGCTATGGCGACTTTGTGCGCTACAAGCCGGCGCTCAGCGGGCGTACCTGGCTGCTGTGGTTTGGCCCGGGGATCTT
The DNA here is from genome assembly GCF_043103245.1 of Pseudomonas sp. YQ_6. Lineage (NCBI taxonomy): Bacteria > Pseudomonadati > Pseudomonadota > Gammaproteobacteria > Pseudomonadales > Pseudomonadaceae > Pseudomonas > Pseudomonas sp. YQ_6. Next base: position 2,047 of record NZ_JBICJR010000010.1, on the reverse strand, counting down.
GCTGGCCGGTGGCTTCGTGGTGCTGGCGGTGATCGTACGCCGGCGCCGTGCTACGGCCGCGCAAGGCGCCGATGAGTTGTCTGCCGAAGAACGCGAGCGTCTCGCCAAACTGCTGGAAAAAGAACAGACCCATGATTGAATTCTGGCTTAGCGCGGGCCTTCTGCTGCTCGCTGCCCTCAGCTTTTTGCTGCTCCCGATCCTGCGTGGCCGCCGTCGCCAGCAGGAAGAAGACCGCACGGCCTTGAACGTGGCCCTTTACCAGGAACGTGTCGCCGAACTGGCGGCCCAGCAAGCCGCCGGTGTGCTTGATGAGGCGCAGATGGCCAAGGGCCGGGACGAGGCTGCCCGCGAGCTGCTGGCCGATACCGAAGGCGCCGAGGCCCCGCGCCAGGGGCATTTGGGCAAGGCCCTGCCGCTGCTGGCTGCGGTACTGGTGCCGCTGATGGCGCTGGGGCTATACCTGCATTTTGGTGCGGCGGACAAGGTGGCGCTGACCCAGGAGTTTGCCGAGGCACCCAAGTCGATGGAAGAAATGACTACGCGCCTTGAGCGCGTGGTGCAGGCCCAGCCGGATTCGGCCGAGGCCATGTATTTCCTTGGTCGGGCCTACATGGCCGAGCAGCGCCCGGCCGATGCCGCGCGTACGTTCGAACGGGCCGTGGCCTTGGCTGGCCGCCAGCCCGAGCTGCTGGGGCAGTGGGCCCAGGCCCAGTACTTTGCCGCCAACAAGCAATGGAGCCCGCAATTGCAGGCGCTGACTGACGAAGCGCTGAAGGCGGACCCCAACGAGGTGACCAGCCTGGGCCTGCGTGGTATTGCCGCGTTTGAAGGTGAGCGTTATCAGGAAGCCATCGACTACTGGAAGCGCTTGCTGGCGCAGTTGCCAGAAGGTGATGCATCGAGAGCGGCGTTGCAGGGGGGGATCGACCGTGCCGCCGAGCGCCTGGGGGGCGCGTCAGTGCAGGCTACCGAGCCTGCACCTGTGGCGGCTCGCCTGAAAGTGCGGGTGGAACTGGCGGCTGCCTTGAAGGACAAGGTCCAGCCGGACGACACGGTGTTTATCTTCGCTCGCGCCAGCAATGGCCCGCCGATGCCGCTGGCGGCCAAGCGGGTGACCGTGGCGCAGTTGCCGATCGAGGTGGAGTTGTCTGATGCTGATGCGATGATGCCGCAGATGAAACTGTCGCAGTATGCCGAAGTCCAACTGGTTGCACGTGTTTCACGCGCGGGTCAGCCTACCCAGGGTGAGTGGATTGGCCAGGGTGCTCCGTTGTCTAGCGCCACCCAGGCTACCCAGCACCTGACCATCGACACTCCAGACCAGTAAGAGAGCAATGCCATGCACAGCACCGTCCGCCTGACCCTGATTACCCTGGCCCTGGGTTTGTCTGCGTGTACGGTGCATGAGCCGTACGAGCAGCCCGCGCCACCGATCGAGCGTGTGCCGCCGTCGGGGCCGGTGGTCAAGCCCTTGCCGGGCAGGCAGCCTGCCACGCAGCCGAGCAAGCCGGCGGCGATACCCAAGCCCATGCCGCGCACCTCGGCCAGCTTTGCGCCACCGCCTGGCGGGGCAAGTCACTGGGATCCCAAGCTGGGTGTATATGTGTTGGAGAAGCAGCCCAATACCTTCTACCGGCAGCGTACCTACTATCGGTTCGATAACGGCTGGAGCTGGTCGTTGAGCCCGAATGGGCCTTGGCAGGAAACTGACAGCAGTGGTGTACCCGGTGGGTTGGGGCGGGCGTTCGCGCAGTAACGCTGTTTCTGTATCTGCTGCTTCTGCTTCTGCTTCTGCTTCTGCTTTTGCTTGTAAGCGCGCGGTAGTTCAGGCGACGCAGATTGCGACTTCAGGAGGCCGAGCGCAGGGCTTGCGAAGGGAGGTGACGGGCATGGATGCCCGTCAAGCGCTGAGGCCCCATGGATGGGGCCTGCAGCGCGTACTCCCGGGAGCAAGACCGTAGCGAGGGGACCCCGGAGCGTAGCGCAGGGGCCGGATGATAGGAGCCAGCGTTTTTTGGTTACTTTTTGTCGCGTTTGACAAAAAGT